>DAOLZE010000061.1:0-11265 GCA_035426125.1 Rhodocyclaceae bacterium | reverse complement strand
CAAC
Organism: Rhodocyclaceae bacterium; assembly: GCA_035426125.1. Classification (GTDB taxonomy): domain Bacteria; phylum Pseudomonadota; class Gammaproteobacteria; order Burkholderiales; family Rhodocyclaceae; genus Sterolibacterium. Next base: position 11,261 of record DAOLZE010000061.1, on the reverse strand, counting down.
GCGACGTTCTCGCGCGCAGTCAGGCTGGGGATCAGGTTGTAGAACTGGAACACGAAACCGACATGTGCGCGCCGGTATTCGGTGAGTCCGTCGGCATCGAGTTGATCGAGGCGCAGGTCGCGGTAGGTCACCGTACCGCTGGTGGCCACGTCCAGCCCGCCGAGTATGTTGAGCAGCGTCGATTTGCCGCTACCCGATGCGCCCAGCAGAACCAGCAGCTCGCCGACGCGAATGTCCAGATCAATCTCGCGCAGCGCGTGCACGCTGACCTCTCCCATGTGATAGGTCTTGGTCAGGCCGCGGGTACACATCACAAGGTCCGGGGCGTTGCCGCCGTCTTTCACGTGAGAGCCTGCCAGCTTGCCACCGGGCTCTGGCCGCACTCCCGCCTTGGGCGGTGATCGTTGATGGTTTGCAGACATAATCATTGCCAAGGTAATAATAGCAGGCCCACACCCAGCGTTGTCTGCGAGTGGTTATAGTCGATCAGGCTGGCACCATAGCCATTCGTCAGTTGAACGTACCCCTTGAGCAATCCGGAAATCGGAAATGCCCACTCGGTCTGAAGTCCGCCGCGTCTGCCTTTGGCGCTGTAACGCCCGAGCACCGAGAACACATGACCATCGTTGGCATAGGCCAGTCGAAGATCCCCCGAGCCAAGGTAGTCGCGAATGTCCGGGTTATCATCGATGGAGGCGCTTTCAGGAAGGCGAAACCAAGGGCGAGCCAGCAAGGTGAACGGTCCGCGCTCGAAGCCAAACTGCGCATATACACGATTCCAACTGCGTGACAGGGGTAATGGCCGGCCATTGGATTGGTGCACGAACCCAAGATTAAGCAATTGCCAGCGCCAGTCCAGCACATCGGCATCGGCATCGGTGCGCAACGAAAAAACAAGCTCAGGCTCGTAGTCGGTTTCCCGGAACGGTGACGACACGTCGCGGCTGTACAACTGCCAATTGGATTGTTGCGTGTATGCGAACCACACGTCGCCGTTGTCCCCGAGCAAGTTCTCCCATGCCTTGACCTTGAAACTAAGCTGAAACTTTGCCTCCGTCGCGTCAAGTGGCAACGCGGACTGCACGGCATGGCCGGATGCAGGACTCCCCGGTACTTTATTGATGCGCGTGCTGTAGTGGATCGGCAGCAAATAGTTTGTCTTATGCGGTAGCAGTCTGAAAGTGCCGCGTTTGTCCTCGGGCCTCAGCTCCCACACGGAAGACATGGGCGATGGCTCGCGTGACGCGTGGAAAACCGGCGCGCTTGCGCCGTCGTCGGCAGCCGCAGCGACCAGCGGCTGCGCCTGCCTACCGAATGCGAGGTCATAGCACTCGAGGCGACTCTTTGTCTCGTCGATAGTCACGCACTCTTGGCCAACCGATGCCGCGGTTGCGGTGAGGGGAAGTGCCAGCCATAGAAAGTGAATTACCTTTGAAAACGAGGCGCGACGGACCTCGACGCAATATCTGGCAGGAATCCGATTGCTGGTCGATTGTGTCATGGCGCTTTCATTACGATGGTCTGCATCGGGAACGCCATACTAGTAGTGAGTCATCGAAGAATTGATGGATGAATATTGAGATATTCGTGGGATTGAGATAGTTGAGTCTGGCATAAGTGAAGGCTTTCTATCTGGGAGGCTGAAATGCGGATCAAGTATGGGGTTATAAGCCCAAACCGGCGGGATTTATCCAATTTGCGTTTCACGAGGTGCATTTCGTATTGGTTCGCATTACTGCCCATACACCAATAATGATGGGTGAAGTCCGTTCAGCCATGAAAGAGATCGGTCGTCATGCTTCAGCACGCGCAAATCTGTTGTTCGAGATAAATTGCGACGATACGATGGAAGATCGTATGAAAGTTTCAATCTGTGCAACTTGCGCTGCCCCTTCCTCGGCCCCCATGTGAAGTCCAATCGTTGGTACAGCTACAGGGAGCAAGTCAAAACTGCTATAGAGAAAATGCCGCGAGATTAGCCTGCTTCTTTGGCAAATACTGTGTTCTCCAGCACATCGTGAAATCTCAGTGCCTGAAGCGACCAGTCCAGATGCGTCCTGGCAAAGGCAAAGGCATTTCTGCCAAGCAATTCCCTCTGTTTTGAATCTTGTATCAATGCATTCAGTCGCTGCGGGAAATCGTCTATGGAACAAATCAGTGCCTGCTCCCCATCCGTAATCGCGTAGCCACGCGCACCAAAGGCTGTAGTCACAGTCGGCAGTGATTTTGCAAAAAATTCGGCGAGCTTGAGATTCGATCCGGAGCCGGATCGCATCGGGTTGATGGCGATATCCGCAAACCCGACCAGTCGATCTTTCACTGCCTCTTCAAGGAAGCCAAACAGCAACACATTCGGCGGCGGCGAGTCGAAATAGAGGCAGACACTACCGATGATACCGAACTGGCATTCCGGAAATCGGGAGGCCAAAACATCCATGATGTAGCTTGCGGCTTCGACGTTCGGCGCATGAGCACTGCCAATAAAAATGATCAGCGGCTGACCGTTCAACTGCGCACGTACATCGTCAGATAGATCGTCCTTTCCCGACTCGGCGGGCATGTCGACGCCATGGGGGATGACATGCATATGTCCGCGATCTCCGCCCAGAAGCATCATGCCATCGCGATCCTGCTCTGCAACGAGGATCATTTCACTGCTGAGCCGGATGGCCATTCGCTCGCACTCTTCAGCCGCAAGAATCAGTGTATCGAAGGATGGGTGATCCGCCAGCATCTGGCGCTTGAGTAAGCTTTCGGTGTTATGCGCTTCGTATATGACCGGAACGCCTTGCAAATCGTCCAGCAATCCGGCCATGTAGGGATGAGTCAAAATCACTGCATCGCTGCGTGCATGCAGTGCGGTGACGAGTTTTTTCAATAGCGGATTTTTCGGTGCTTCGAGGAAATTAATAATATCCGCAGGAGAATTCGTCCAATGCAGCGTCTGCTCCATGTGTCGATGCTCGGCTGTTTTGGGGATACGGATCTCGACGAAGTTCCGGGCAATCTCCTCACGGCTGCAGTCACCGTCGAAAACCAGACAGACCAGCGTGATCTGATAGTGTGCCGCCAAAGCGCGGTATAGCCGGTTGATGCGTATCTGGCCGCCGCCCCGTGGATTGGCAACGGAATAATCATTGAGCAGCAATAGCGAACGCAGGGGAGGTGGATTCCAGTTTTCCAGGCAGATCAATATTTCCCAGGCGACCTGTTGTGCAATCGATTCCTGAAAAATATCATCGACAGCACGCGTGTCATTAATCTCCATAGTGTGCGGTTGCGATACGGCATCTCCCACCGGAAGATTCTGCAACCCGATAATGCGGCAGCGCTCTGAGGAGATGCCGTGCTTTTCGCAAATGATTTCCGCCTCAGTCTGACTGGCGAAAAGGCATAACTGGCTTGATTGCATCAATCGACCTTCAAGACCGGATATAGAGGCAAGATGTTTTTTGGCGTCTACCCCGGCATCTTGCCGAAGACTTTCCAGCAGCGCAAAGTCGTCGTTGTGCCAATGGAATATGCGCGGACGCCGGTCAATGCCAAACAGGAGATCGTATTCCAGCAGGTACGGTGATTCGTGGACGATGCCGTCGGCATCGGCCTGCAACTCCAGAAATGCCTCGTGATAGGCATTCGGGTGGCGCGCCGACAACGCGCAGACCAGCCCGGGAAACACCAGCCCGGCACAGTCCCCGGTCACGTCCAGACGAAGCTGCTCGTGGATATGCTCCTCGGGAATTCGCTGCTCCCTGAATGTGGGCGAGTGGACAATCATTTCCCGCTTGTGATGGGCGGGCGCAAGAGACAGCAGCGTGATATCGAAATGCCGGCTCAGATGCGAATAAAAACCGAAATAGCGGCCTGCCGCACAATTCAACGGCGCCGCGGAAGCAGGGAAAAAATTCAGTACCAGAATGCGTTTCATGGTTTCATGTCAAACCCTGAATTTAGTTTCGCGCACGAGCAGAACCTGGTCAAAAAGTGAAGAATCAGGCCAGCAATTTGCTCACCACGTTATTCCAGGAAATACCCATCCGATGATATTTTTGCAGACCGGCCTGGCCTTTATCCAGTGAACCTTGCTGATCCGAATACATTGCATCAATTGCAGCAGCGACATTTTCGGCTTGTGGTTCGACCACGAATCCGGTTTCATGATCGACGAATTCCAGAGGACCTCCAGAATCGGTACAAGTAATGACCGGCTTTGCTGACAACATCGCCTCAAGGGTGACGTATCCATAATCTTCATCGTAAGGCCCGAAGAACACACCCAGCGAATTGGCATAACCGGACAGCAGTTCCTCTTCGGTGACACGGCCCACCAATCTTACCCGTGACTGCAACGAAAGCTCTTCGATCAATTGCTCAAGATGCTGCCTTATCCCACCATCTCCGACAATGATTGCATTTATCGGGGAGCTTACCTTGGCCATGGCCCTGATCAGAAGCTCCTGTCTTTTTAACGTTTCGAGACGGCTCGGACAAAAAATGTAGGGTAATTGCTTGCCGCAATAAAACCGGTCAGCCAGCGTCGGGGGATGATAAAGCGGCTGGGAATCGAGGCCATTGAACTGCTTCAGCCGGGCGCTAACCCGGCTGGAGTTGGCGAATAAGGCGGTGGCCTGAGAAAGATGCTCGGTATCGCGGCGCAGGATGCTTTGTTGAAGTTCGAGGCTGGCCGGATTATCGGCCGACTCTCCGTAGGGCGTATTGAACAATTCATAAACTGACCGATGCTGGTGCAACAGCCATACCACCTTGTTCGGATGACGCAGATAATAGGTTGGAAACTTCAGGCAAATTACTCTGTCGATTCCCCCACAATCGAATCTGGCAAAATCCTCGGCAGCCCAGACATCCATGGTTCGCAACACTTCCGCCGGCGGACCGAAGCGGAATGGCATAGTCACCATTTCCACCTGACAGCCGTGCTCTGCGAGCGCCTTGACCAATCCTTCAGCATGGGCTTCGGCGCCGCCGCGAATGAATGGAACCTGGACTGTGGTAACAGCAACACGCATTGTCAGACTCTCTTTTTTCGTCTTTTAACCTGCATCATTATGCCGCCAATTCCCGTTCATGCATCGAATCCACTGGACTTTCGGATGGGTTCATACGGAAGACATCCTGGAGAGCCGGTTGATTCAACCGGCTGAGCTTTCAAGTCAACGACAGTCCCCTGAAAATATCTGAGCAAGCAAATTTCACAGCCGATGGTCCCTTAAATCTCGGCGCCAGAATGCGGATTGCTGTCGATTCAGCAACGCAGTTGCGGGTGCCAGTAGTTGATCATACTCAGGCGTTCGCGCACCAGTTCGCTGACTGCTGACGGGCTGAGTTGCGTGTGGATATCCTGCGCGGCGCGAGCGCCAATCTCCCGGCGCAGTTGCGGATCATCAAGCAATCGTTGCAGGGATTTAGCGGCGTGTTCCACATCAGCTTCGGCCCAGAGTTGACCTGCAGGATAAACACCTACAGCTTGCTCCAAAGGCTGCAACGTATACCGCACGGGAAGAGAGTTGTCGGCGGTCATGAAATCCATATTGGCGGACCAGCCGGTGGCGATGACCGGTTTGCCCAGATACATCATCTCCGCAAGGGCCAGGCCGAAGCCTTCGGCACGGTGCAGCGAAAGCAGGATATCGCAGCAGGATTGCAGATCCCAGGTCTGCTGGCGGGTGAGGAAGTCGTCGATGAATATAACGTTCTTCATGTCGCTGACCTCGCGCGCCAGTTCGGCACGGGCTTCACTGCGGTACTCGCTGTTGATGGTCTTCAGGATCAGCACTGTGTCGCTGCGCTTGCTGGCGGCCAGCCGGAACGCGTTCAGCGCGGCCTGTGGATTCTTGCGGTACTGGTAGGAAAGGAAGTCGTACATGACGAGAACCAGCGTCTTGCCTTCCGGCAACCCGAAGGTAGCGCGTCGGACATTCGGGCTAGGCGCAAAATCCAGGGCGAGCGGAATCTTGACCACCGGCACGGGAGAAAACGGCGCCACGGCATCGTGGACGAAGGTGGATGACACCCAGACCTCATCAAGGTTGGCGAAGGCACTCAGGACGCTGTCCGGAAGACGCGGCTGCTCCCAGTGCCAGAAGCCGATGCGGTAAAGGCCGGGCACATGCTTCTTTCTCAGGTATTCCAGCGTCGCGGTGGTCTGGTCGGCATTGACATACAGAAGGTCAATGGGGAAATGTCCCTTGACGGCCATATCGCGTATGCGCTGGTCGCGTTGCTGGTTGCTGCTTTGGTAGCCGACATCCACAGCGGAAAACGGAATGTCCCCGACGACACAAGCACTGGCGAGGGAGCGTGCCGCCTCACCGACACCCAGTTCGGCTGAAAGGTAGCCGATCAGATTGATGCCGCTCGGTGCAGACAACCGGGTGATCGGCAGGGTAACGGGACTGCGACTGCTGTCCACCAGAATGGTCTTGTCGAGGGTGATGCGCTTGAGCCGCCAGGAGAGCGGGCGCATATCCTCTCCCAGGTCGATATCCTTGGGTACGACATATGTGGAAGCAAGAATGGTCCACTGGCTGTCCCGGTTGAAAATACTCGGATTCACGCGGATTCTGATGCTGAAGGCGCCGCTGTGAGTGAACTTTTCCTGGTGAAGGAGGCCGGTCGTATCGTGCACTTGGAGGGTGAAATTCTTGCCGCCACCGCGTTTCAGGAGCTTCAGATCGATCCAGCCTTGTATTTCAAGTACGCCGTTGGTCAGGGCAACGGTCGGCAGGTCCAGCCGGGGGCCAACCCACAGGCCGTTTTCGGCACAGTCGGCATCGGTGGTGTAAAGACCGCCATAGGGATTTGCGCGTTTTGGAATCAGTGCCGGTGTCGGTGCTGGTGCCGATGGCGCAGTTGTCACGGCAATCGGTTCAGGTGGGGACGGCAACACATGACGGAATGGCCAGAGCAGCAAACGTTGCAGCCATCCACTGCGAGCGCGGGCTTCGCCAGAAAACGCAACTGTCATCAGCAGTCGCAGCCGACCTAGTGACGTTGCGGCAAATGCGGCAAAGCTTTCCTGGCCACTGGAGTCGGGCTTGCGGAACAAGAGATGGCGGTATACCGCCTTGACGTAGGGATCGGCGGCGGGCTCGATGGTGGTCAGCAACTTCTTGCTCGCGAAGGGCTTGCCGCCGGCGAGTTCGCGCAGTTGTTCACTGTTGCGGAAGAGGATGCGGTCGGCATCAAGGATCGGCGTGCCGTCTTCGTAGGTACCGAAACCGTATGGAATGTCCTGGTAGCGTTCGATGCCGTTGGTGATGACACTGGCACAGTAATCCTCGATCAGGCCGATGGCGGCAGGTGGTAGTTCTTCAAGGATGAAGCGATTCTGATGTTTGGAGACTGACAATGGCTCCCTCGGGTTGAGTCCGCTGTAATGAAAGAAGACCAGCGGCTCTCCATTCACGGTGATGATATTGCCCTGCCGCTCGACGGAGCGCTGCGCCAGATTCCAGTAGGCCACGTTGTAGCCGGGGTGACGCAGCACGCAAACATTGGGGAACATGGCGGGGACAAGATCCATCCAGCTCTGATCAACGAAGATGCCGCTGTTGGTAGCAATGATGCAGTCCCGGCGCAGCTTGCCTTGCCACCAGTCAAGCAGAGCACGGGTATTGACGGAGTCGGACAGCGCACAGAAGCCCAGGTTGTAAGTACCGGCGCAGCGGATGTCGAGTTCGGCGGGATGGTGTTCGTCGGTCATCGGACTCAGTAAGTGAGGCGTCAGGACGACATCGGCGCCCGCGCTGAAGGCCTTCAGCACTTCGTTTAGCGGGCGATAGACGGCGATGTCCGGATCGATGTAGAAAACCTGCCGGTAGCCCCGCTCGAACAGGGTTTCCATGGCCCACGGCTTGACCGCGGTGTTAAGTTCCAGAATGTTGTACTGGAAGAGGAAATCATCGCCGTCAGGCAGCCCGATCTCGCCGAGTTCCAGCACATGGAATTCCTTCACGAGGGCGCGCGCCTGGCGGGTTTCGCGGTCCACGATCACGCAATATCGGTCGGCTTCCGGGTGCTGTGCGGCGACGCTCTGCATCAGGGTGCGGGCAAAGTGCAGGTAGTTGCTGGAAACGATGGTGAGAATGGCAAGGGGGTACATGGTGACTCCGTCAGGATAGCGACAATCGGGCGGCTCGCGATTTTGTGTAACTGGATTTTTGTTTAATGCTGCTGCATACGGTCATCAAACAAAATCAAAAGCAATTTATAGCGGCTTCATGGTTCTGAATGGGCATCGCCCAGTGTTTGCTGATATTGCATAGTGCCAAATAATACAGCCTGACTAATGCATCATCATTTTGGAATGAACTTCGACTTGTCGTTATTTTGTGCAGGCGCATATTAACCGACCCGATCGCGTTCATCGTGTAAACCACAGCGATTTCCTGATGACTCGGGCAAAGCTCAAGGCACGCGATGTCATTGGCACCTTCCCGGAGAGTACGTCGAGGAACTCACTGAGTACCACGTGGCCACAGCCATCTTTCACCCACAGCAGTTTCCCGCAGTGGCATTCACCCCGTGCATCTACCCTGTACATCATGGCAAAATACGGCATCCTGCTAGAATAAAACCTCTTTGGGGTTCACTGATGAACGTTTCAATCAGGGATCGCGGAAGCAAGACAACTCTGCCAAGCTTCGAGTGGATATCTGATCCTTTTTGATTTCAGGAAAATCATGGCCAATATATTCAGTCCCAGAATCGATGCCGAAGAACTGGCAAACAGGATTCGCGCCGAAACCGGATCGCGCAGGTTTTCCGCAACAGAGTTGCCGAAACCTGCGGCTTATGTGAATTTTCCCAGAATATATGAATATCCTCCCAGAATCGAGAACAAAGCAAGTTATACGGTAGCTGACTTTCTGTGCCTCCACGATGGCGATTTTCTGCGAAATGCCTACTTCACCATCCTCGATCGGGAGGCCGATGAAAACGGATTTCAGTACCACCTGTCCGCATTACGTAGCGGGCGATGCTCGCGCGTAGAAATATTGGGAAGGCTTCGCTACTCTCCCGAGGGCAAACAACGCGGGATCAAAATCGCCGGGCTGTGGCCTCGTCTTGCCATTCAAACGGCCTTTCGCATTCCGCTACTGGGGTATTTGCTGTCTCTGGCAAGCTTCCTGTACCTGCTGCCGGCTAACTTGCGCAAATGGCGGCATTTCGAAGCGCTCTTCCATCAGCGTTTGCAGGAACATCGCGTCCAGTTCAATGAAATGGCAAGACGCACCGAGGATTCGCTATTTTCGGCGACTGAAGAACTGTCGAGACTGCGTACGGAAACAGCCGATATTCGCCTGCAAACCCAGGCGAAGGCCGACGCTGCCGAACTTGCAGTACTAAAAAGTCAATTGGGCGATGGCCTCTCGCGAAAGGCGGATGCCGAGCCAATTACGAATGAAGTTTCCGAGATGTGGAAACAAATTATCGATCACAAGCACAGCATCATCGATCAGCAGCGTCGTCTGGGCATACTGCTGGAAGAATCCCGCAGACGGCTGGCAAAGCCGAATCTGCAAGACCTGGCCGAGACCATGGCCGAGGAGGAGGATCATCTGCTCGATGCGCTATATGTTTCTTTCGAGGATCATTTTCGCCCTCCCCGCAAAGACATCAAGAAACGCCTGGAGATTCATTTGCCGATCGTACGCGAAGCCCAAGCTGGAACAGCGGCTGCACCGATTCTCGACATTGGTTGCGGTCGTGGAGAATGGCTGGAATTACTTGCCGAAAATGGCCTGATCGCCAAAGGAATCGATTCAAATCGGGTCATGATCGAACGCTGCCGCCAGTTTCAGAAAAAAGACCTTGATGTCATCGAGGCCGAAGTAGTTACCTACTTGCGTGGCCTGAAACCAAATTCGATAGGCGCAATCACCGGGTTCAGCTTTATCGAGCACCTCCCGTTCAGAAAGCTCGTGACCATTTTCGATGAAGCACTGCGGGTTCTCAAGCCCGGGGGGGTTGTAATCCTCGCTTCAGCAGATCCGGAAGGTGAAGATCGAAGTGCGGGTTATTTCCATCCATCTCTAAGAAATTCGCTGCCGCCACCGATAATTCTGTACCTGGCTGAAAAAAGAGGCTTTGTACGGATTAAAATGGAACAGCAGAATGGGCCTGCGAAACATCCGGCAATCCCTTCTGAATCACGCAAAAATCACACAAGCTACACAACGAAAGATAATTCTGCTATAAATCCGCCACAAGGTCAGAGTATCGCCACGGAATCCGGATATTCTGTCATTGCTTACAAAGCCTGACCCCACTTTTTTGGAGCGTTCGTTTATGGGAAATTCATACAAAAGCGGTTTGATCGCTGCTTTCGCAGCCTTGTCGGTGCTTGGCCTGTCTGGTTGCGGGGATGAGCCGGAGCCCAATCAAGCTCCGTCTGAATCGGAGCATACCGCCCAATCCGCTGTCACACCTCCGGCAGAGGCCTCCCCTGCTCCTGAATCAGCAGCACCGGATGCACAAACCGCTGCGGCGCCACAACCGGCTCCGGCAGAAGTTCCCGTATATCATGCAACCCTGGAAGAAGGCATCGATTTCAAGAAGCCCGGCTACCCGGATTTCATTACAGAAGTAACTGGCGTATCCGGCCGTGAAGACTGGGGACGCTGGACAGACGGAGCCACAGCAACCTTCAAGTTCAAGGATCCTCTGCCAAAGAAATTCACATTGTTGGTCGAAGCTGGCGCAATCGGGGATAACCTGGGCAAGCCGATCAAATTCCGTGTTGGCTCGGTTGAGAAGGAGTGCGTATTCAAGGGTGACCCGTTTAAGGGGTCGCGCATTGCAACTTTACATTTCAACTCAGAGGAACCAGGAAATACTCTGATCGCCACAATTCCGGCGCCCATGAATACCCCGACCGATTCCAGAAAGCTAGGCGTTGGCTTGATTACGATGAAAATCGATACTTCAGGAAAAATCTGAGGAATCTTTGCTTGAACCCGGTCACACCCGGATATCGGGCGTGACCCTGAACTGGAAACTGCATCATATGGATGCAGTTTCCAGTTTTTCTTGCCCGAATGTGGGAAGAATGCCCTGTTCAATTATGTGCGGACGCGCCACCCCCTTTCAGCAAAGACGCAATCAATGCTGTTGCAAAGACTGAAACCACTACCCGGCAGAACAGTTTTACCACCAATGCCATACGCATTTCAGGTCGGGATCGGTATTTAATCGGGAAGTGACCATGCGCATCGCAATAGACATGCAGGGCCTTCAGG
>DAOLZE010000060.1:0-11433 GCA_035426125.1 Rhodocyclaceae bacterium | reverse complement strand
GGATTGAGCCTCGCTAGAGCCTGCCTTGAGCACATCTACGCCGGCGCTGGCGATGGCGTATTCACGTTGTGCCGAAACCAGTTCCGGACTATAGACTTCCAGTAGTGGTTGCCCCTTGCTCACGACCTGCCCGGTGACATTGACATGCAGCAGCTCGATCCAGCCTTCGAATTTCGGCGCGACGGTATAGCTGCGGCGCTCGTCGATGTCGACCTTGCCGACCGCGCGCACCCGCCGGTCGAGCGTACGCAGGCTGACCTTCTCGACCCTGACCCCGAGCTTCTGGATCTTCTCGGTCGAGATGCGGATCTGTTTGGCGTCGGTGGAATCGCCATCCTCCTCGCCTTCGTAGACAGGTATGTAGTCCATCCCCATCGGATCCTTCTTCGGTGCAGGAGAGGTATCGGACAATCCCATCGGATTGCGGTAGAAAAGCAGCTTGCGGGGTTTCTGTGCGGGTTCGGCGGCTGCCAAAGCAGTCGTGGCGCTGGCCTGCGAAGGCGCCTGCCGATTACCCAACCAGTAACCGGCGCCCAACGCCCCAATGACTATCATTGTTGTCAGCATGACATTCACTTTGCCACTCATAGATCCTCTCCCAGCAAACGTTCAATATCGGCCAGCCGTAGTTGTGCTTCGGTCTGCGCCTTGATCTGGTCCAGCCGCGCCTTGCGGATCTGCCGCTGGGCTTCGAGCAGTGCGGTGAAATCCAGCTTGCCGTTTTCATAACCGGCCAAGGCCGCCTTGAATGTCAGCTCCGCCTGCGGCAACAGACGGGTCTCGGCGAGTTGTTCCAGACGCTGCGCGGCATCGAGCGCAGCGAGGTTTTCGGAGAGTTCGCCAAGCAACTGGCTTTGCGTCGCCTCGCGCTGATCTCGTGCCGCATCGAGCAACTCTGCCGCCTCGCGCTCCCGGGAACGCCGGCTTTCCTGTTGCAGGGGAATGTTCATCTCCAGCATCACGCCCCATTCGCTGATCCGATTACGCATCTGCATCGGCGATATGCCAATGGCAAAATCCGGATAGCGGTTGCGTTCGATCAGTGCACGTTTCTTTTCCGCACCATCGATTTTCGACTGGCCGATCAGCAATTGCGGATTCTTCGCCGCAACCTGCCTCTCCAGTTCGATACTGTCGAGCTTCGCTGGGGATGGCAGTGGGCGCAGTCGCGTCGGCTCGGCCAGTGGAGCAGCAACAGGTCGATGTAGCAGGGTGTTGAGCAGGACATGCAGATGATGCTGCTTGGCCTCGCGTTCGATTAGTTCGCCGCGCAGCACAGACTTTTCCATCTGCGCACGCAGCACATCTTGCTGCGACCCAAGTCCATTGGCATAACGAGTACGGGCAGTTCGTTCTATGGTGTCGACCAAATCGAGAATTTCCTGGGTCAACGCAATCTCCCGATTCGCCTGATACGCCATGGCGTAGACGCTCTTGATGCGCGCAGACAGATCCGCCCAGTTCGCCGTGACCCGCCCTTCCGCCTGATCCGCCTCGGCTGCGGCAAGCGCGTGCTGTAGGTCGCGCTTGCCCCAAAACGGTAGCGGCTGTATGAAGGTGTATTTGGCATTGCCGACACGGCCGGGCAGCAGATTGGGGCTGGCAATCGAACCGGTATTGGTCGCGTTTTCAAGCTCGATGCGCAACGTTGGATCAGCCAGCGCACCCGCCGGTATGACCCGCTCACCTGCCGCCGCTGCCTCATGGCGCAGCGCAGCGAATCCCGGATTTCTACTGCGGGCGATCTCCAGCAAGCTGTCGACACTGGCGCCAGGCAAAACTTCGCCCGGCGCGGCCCACGCCGGCAGCGTGGCGATGGGCACCAGCAGCACCGCCCACCGCCAGGTGGGGGCCGCCCGGCTCACTTCGCCGCCTCAATGCGGCTGATCACATAGCCCGCCACCGGGTCCTTGACCAGGCCGAAGACTACGGTCTGTCCTGGCTTGATCGCGCCGAGCAGCTTCTTGTCGGTGACCTTGAAGTCCATGGTCATAGCCATCCATTTCAGCACGGCAATCGCCTCATGGTTGATATTGACAATGCCGGCTGCCACATCAACCTTGTTCACCATGCCCTTGCCCTGGGCAACTTCGGCACGCGCCGTTATTGCCGGAGCCGGAGCCGTCGACGTATCTGCGGCATGAACAGGTGAAACAACGCCGCCCAGCAGCGCAAAGGCGGCCGAAATAATCAATTTATTCATGGTTTGTTCCCTCGATTCGAATGTTTGAATGCTGCATCCGGCGACTTCAAAGCCGACATGATGCAAACCGTCGCAACCGCATGCGGGCGACGTGTCGAATACCAAAGAGGGGGATGGCGGAAAACCGCACCCCTCGCGTCAGGCGAGGGTTCGGGGAGGTCGTTGCGGCTGTTCGGGGATATGCGAAATCAGCACTGGCGCAGTGGGCAACGTGTAGTCATGCGCCTGAAGAGCGACCGGCGGCATAAGGATGCTCGCCGGAAGCGCGCTGACGCCGGCCAGATGACAGAAGCTGCAGGCGTTGCAAACATGGCCGCCATTGGCATCGCCGTCATGTACGGCAGAATCCGTCTGTTCATGCACACCGCCATGCTCGCAATGCATCATCGCCTCATCATGCTGCTGCGTCTGCTGCGGCGCACCGTGCATACAAAGGGGCATAGCAACCGCTGCCACCGTCTGTAGCGGCAGCCACAGGGCAGTGAGAATCAGCAGTAGGCGGGCGCATCCGAGTCGCATGATGGGAAAATTGTAGTCGATTATCGGGAGTAACGGCACATGCGCTTTCGCTTATTTCACCGCTACCGATTACTACGAATTAACTTGAATCACAGGTGCTGGACATGTGAAATTACTGGTGCCGGCGAGAAGAATCGAACTCCCGACCTTCGCATTACAAGTGCGCTGCTCTACCAACTGAGCTACGCCGGCGTGAAAACCTCTGGAAGGCAGCGATTATAGCCGCCTGTACCGGGTTTCCGCTACACTTGGCAGGCTGAAATATTTCTGCCGTATGGTTCGTCTCCCATGGTTCACGCCGCGATTCCCAAGGATTCCCCGTTGCGCCTGCTGATCGTCGATGCTGTCGAGGATGATGCCGCGCAACTACTGGCGTATTTCTGCGCAGCCGGCCATCTGCCGCAATCATTGCGGGTTGCACGTACCAGCCAGTTGCGTACCGCACTGCAGTCGCAAACCTGGGATGCAATTCTCTGCAAGCATCGCCCACATGGATTGTCGGTGCCGGCTGCGCTCAAGCTGATGCAGGAGATGGGCTTCGATCTGCCTTTCATTGTCATCGCCGACACGCTCGACGACAAGTCCATCGTACGGGCAATGCACGCCGGCGCACACGACAGCTTCACACACGATGATCTGGAACGGCTGCTGCCGGCCATCGAGCGTGAGGTGCGCTATGCGCGCCACCGTGCCGACCACCGTGCCGCGCTGGAGATGCTCAAGGAAAGCGAAGCGCGCTTCCGCGCTCTGGCCTCGAATCTGCCGGGCATGGTATTCCAGTTGCAGCGCGAACCAGGCGGCGATCTGCGCTTCGCCTACGTCAGCGAAGGCTGCGACAAATTGTTCGGTCTCAAGCAGCATGAACTGCTCGCCTCGCCGCAATGCTTTTTTGATGCCATCGAAACCACCGAGCGTCATGTGCTGGAGCGCACCATCGAGGAATCAGCGGCTAGCCTCGCCACGCTGAACTGGGAGGGCCGCATTCGCAAGCGTAACCAGACAAAATGGATCAATCTGCGCTCGACACCGCAGCGCATCGATACCAAAGGGATACAGTGGCAGGGCATCGCCACCGATATCACGCGCAGCAAAGAGGCGGAGGCAAAGCTGCGTCGCTCGCGCGAACAACTCTCGGAACTTTCGTATCACCTGGAAGGTGCCAAAGAAGAAGAGCGTGAGCGGATCGCCCGCGACATCCACGACGAACTCGGCAGCACACTGGTCGCCATCAAGATCGAAACGGCGCTGCTCGGCGCCAAGCTGCCGGCGGAACCGGCGGGCCTGCGCGAAAAGGCGCATGCCATCGACGAAATGATCGCCAAGGCAATGGGTACGGCGAGTCGCGTGGCACGCGAGTTGCGCCCCGGCATCCTCAAGGAATTCGGTCTGCCGGCAGCCATTGAATGTCAGACCGAGGATTTCAGCCAGCGTACCGGGATCGTCTGTCGCGTCAAATATGATGACGACAGCATTGTTATCAACGAAAAGATTTCTCTGGCGCTGTTCCGCATTCTCCAGGAAGCGCTGACCAATGTCGCCAAACACGCCCATGCGTCACTGGTTGTAGTGCGACTGCACCGGGAAAAGGCCACGGTGGTGCTGGAAATCCGCGATAATGGCCGGGGCATTTCCGAAGCCGACATGAACAAGCCGCGCTCCTTCGGTCTGCGCGGCATCCGCGAGCGGATCAGCAGCCTGAACGGTGAATTCAGCGTCAATATCGCCGAACAGGGCGGCAGCCATCTGATCCTGCGCGTGCCGGATATCCGTCAGACCGAGGCGGCGCCTCAGCCAGCCGAGGAATCACCGCAGCGCAACCTGTTCTGACCATGCCTTATGAGTAACGACAAAAAAATCCATGTGCTGATTGCCGACGACCACGCCATCGTACGCCAAGGCCTGCGGCAGATCCTTTCCGAAACCGATGACCTGCTGGTTTCCGGCGAGGCTGGCGACGGCGTCGATGCGATGCGTCTGGTGCGCCAGCAGCACTGGGATGTCGTGCTGCTCGATGTCACCATGCCGAATCGCAACGGCATCGATACGCTGAAAATGCTCAGGAAGGAATTCCCGCGCCTGCCGGTGCTGATCCTCAGCATGCACGAGGAAGATCAATACGCCGTACGCGCACTGAAGGCCGGCGCTTCCGGCTATCTGACCAAGCAGAGCGCACCGGAATTGCTGGTCACCGCAATTCGTCAGGTAGCCAGCGGCCAGAAATATGTCAGCCCCTCACTGGCAATGAAGCTGGCCGACGTAATCGCCGAGAACAACGACCGGCCGCCACATGAATCACTCTCTGACCGCGAATATCAGACGCTCTGCCTGATCGCCGCAGGCCGCCCGCTAACGCAGATCGCCGAGGAACTCAACATCAGCGTCAAGACTGTCAGCGAATATCGCAAGCGCATCCTCGAAAAAATGAAGCTGGACAGCAATGCTGAATTGATTCACTACGGACTCAAGCACGGACTCGTCGAATAGCCGGTAAAATGGACAGCTGAATGCGCAAGGCGCGACGACAAGAAATCATCACCATCTCATGAGCAAACCTACCCTATTCATCACCGGCGGCGCCGGCTTCATCGGTTCGGCATTGGTGCGCCTGCTGATCGCGGAAACCGACTGGCAGATCGTCAATATTGACAAGCTCACCTATGCCGGCAATCTCGAATCGCTGGCGATGCTGGAAGGCAATCCGCGCCACATTTTCTCGCCAGTCGATATCTGCGACCGTACCGCACTCGACCGACTGTTTGCCGAGTATCGACCGGCCGGCGTGATTCACCTTGCCGCAGAATCGCACGTCGATCGATCAATCCACGGCCCGGCCGATTTCATCGAAACCAACATTGTCGGCACCTATACGCTGCTCGAAGCCGCGCGCGCCTGCTGGGTAACGCGGAGTGAGAACGAGAAATCGGCCTTCCGTTTCCACCACGTCTCTACCGACGAGGTGTATGGCAGTTTGGGCACCGAGGGATTGTTTACAGAGGCCACGCCGTATCAGCCGAATTCACCGTACTCCGCATCGAAAGCCTCCTCTGACCATCTGGTGCGCGCCTGGCATCATACTTACGGCCTGCCAACAGTGATCACCAACTGTTCAAACAACTACGGCCCTTATCAGTTCCCCGAAAAGCTGATCCCAGTGGTGATTCTCAATGCCCTCGCCGGCAAGCCACTACCGATTTACGGCAAGGGTGACAACGTGCGCGACTGGCTGTATGTCGACGACCACGTACGTGCGCTGCATCTGGTCTTCAAGCGCGGCATTCCCGGCGAAACCTACAACATCGGCGGTCACAATGAGAAGACCAATCTCGAAGTGGTCGATGCCTTGTGCGCTCTGCTTGATGAACTACAGCCGCGCAGCGATGGCCGGCCTTATTGCGCACAGAAAACCTTCGTCGCCGACCGGCCCGGCCATGACCGGCGCTACGCCATTGATGCCGGCAAGATAGCGCGCGAGCTGGGCTGGCAGCCGCAGGAAAATTTCACGACCGGCTTGCGCAAGACTGTCGCCTGGTATCTTGCCAATACCGGGTGGACCGAACATGTGGTCAGTGGTGAATACCGTCACTGGGTCGAAAAAAATTACGTTGATCGCTAAACACACTCAACGCTCGCCCCTCCACTCAGAACTTTCGACTCACAAGCGCTCGACGCCATCAGCCATGACCTCCCTTCCAAGAAAAGGCATCATCCTCGCCGGCGGCGCCGGCACACGTCTGCATCCGGTGACGCTGGCAGTATCC
This sequence comes from Rhodocyclaceae bacterium, assembly GCA_035426125.1. Taxonomy (GTDB): domain Bacteria; phylum Pseudomonadota; class Gammaproteobacteria; order Burkholderiales; family Rhodocyclaceae; genus Sterolibacterium. Next base: position 4,953 of record DAOLZE010000060.1, on the reverse strand, counting down.
AAGCAGCTTCTTCCGGTTTATGACAAGCCGATGATCTATTATCCGCTCTGCACCCTGATGCTGGCGGGTATTCGCGACATCCTGCTGATCTCCACACCGCAGGATACGCCGCGCTTCGAGCAACTGCTCGGCGATGGCAGCCAGTGGGGCCTGAATCTTCAATATGCCGTCCAGCCGTCTCCGGACGGGCTGGCACAAGCCTTCATCATCGGCCGCGATTTCATCGGTGACGCCCCGGCGGCACTGGTTCTCGGTGACAATATTTTTTACGGCCACGATCTTTCCGTGCAACTGCAACACGCCAACCAGTCGCAACATGGCGCGACCGTCTTCGCCTATGCGGTGACCGATCCAGAGCGCTACGGCGTAGTTGAATTCGACGCAACCGGCAAAGCCATCAGCATCGAAGAAAAGCCCGCGCAGCCGAAGTCGCGCTATGCCGTCACCGGCCTCTATTTCTATGACAACGACGTTCTCAAAATTGCTGCGGCAATGAAACCATCGCCACGCGGCGAACTGGAGATCACAGATGTCAATCGCCGCTATCTTGAACGCGGCGATCTGCATGTTGAAATCATGGGGCGCGGTATGGCCTGGCTCGACACCGGCACCCACGAATCGCTGCTCGATGCCTCGCAGTTCATCGGCACCATTGAAAAGCGCCAGGGACTCAAGGTTGCCTGCCCGGAGGAAATCGCCTGGCACGCCGGCTGGATCGACAATCAACAGCTCGAACAACTCGCCCAGCCGCTGTCAAAAAACGGCTATGGCAGTTATCTGCTGGGTCTGCTCAAGAACAGGGTCTGGTAGTCATGGCGAATAGATTCCTGCCCATTTGGTTGCCGCATCGATGATCACCATCCCCACCAATCTTCCCGACGTACTCTTGATCGAACCGAAAGTCTTCGGCGATGAGCGCGGTTTTTTCCTTGAGAGCTACAACCATCGCACCATGCTGCAGTTGGGGATTGATGCCGAATTTGTCCAGGACAATCACTCGCGCTCGGCACAGAACGTATTGCGCGGATTGCATTACCAGATGCGCCACCCCCAGGGAAAACTGGTGCGCGTCGTGGCCGGCGAGGTCTTCGATGTCGCCGTCGATCTGCGCCGCACTTCGAAGACCTTTGGCCAGTGGACGGGACACATTCTTTCGGCTGGGAACAAGCGCATGATGTGGGTGCCGCCGGGTTTTGCCCACGGCTTTTGCGTCATGTCAGAAGTTGCGGAATTTCTCTACAAGACCACCGATTACTGGTACCCGGAGCACGAACGCTGCATCGTCTGGAATGACCCTGACCTGGCTATTGCCTGGCCGCTTTCCGGCACACCGATTCTGGCAACCAAGGATCTCGCCGGCGTAAAGTTCGGCGAAGCTGAGGTCTATCCGTGAGCACTATCCTGCTGATTGGCAGGGGCGGGCAAGTCGGCTGGGAATTGCAAAGAACGCTGGCGCCTCTCGGTAAGGTGATCGCCTTCGATCGCCCTGCACTCGATCTCGCGGATGCCGATGCCATCCGCGTGGCGATCCGCTCCGTGCATCCCGACATCATCGTCAATGCGGCCGCCTACACGGCAGTCGATCAGGCCGAAACAGACAGCGGCGTTGCCATGTCAATCAACGGCAAAGCACCCGGCATCATGGCAGAGGAAGCCCGGTCGGCCGGTGCCTGGCTGGTGCATTATTCGACCGACTATGTCTTCGACGGAACAAAAAGTACAGCGTATGTGGAAGGCGATGCACCGAATCCACTCAACGTCTACGGCCGCAGCAAGCTGGCCGGCGAGCAGGCGATCCAGGCTGTTGGCGGCCACTATACGATTCTGCGAACCAGTTGGGTGTATGGCCGGCGCGGCAAAAATTTCCTGAATACCATCCTGCGGCTGGCGCAGGAAAAGGAAGAGCTACGCATCGTCGCCGATCAGTTCGGCGCACCGACCTGGAGCCGGATGATCGCGGAAGCCACTGCGGCAATCCTGGCGCGCAAAGATCAAACAACGGGGTTGTTTCACCTGACCAGCAGCGGTGAAACTTCGTGGCATGGGTTTACTCAGGCGATCCTCGAACTCACGCAGACGCAGCGTCCGCGCAACCCGAAACTCAGCGCCATCCCTGCCAGCGAATATCCATTGCCGGCCGCCCGGCCGTGGAATTCTCGGTTGTCATGCGAGTGTCTGACAAGAGAAACTGGCCTCCGCTTACCCGACTGGCGTGAAGCGCTCGCGCTCTGCCTGGCGGAATAGGGCATTCATCGAGGCAACTCACGTACAGCAACAGTGCGGCAACGACGGTGCTTCACACCCTGAATCAGGAGGATGTGGGTGTCGTTGGGGGGCGCCTCTTGCGCATGTGCTTGCCCATCCCGGGTTTTCTGTCGTTTTGCCGCGGTGCGCCCTGATTTTGTCCTTGATTCTGTGACTGGTTCGGCGATCTTCCCTGCGGTTTCGAAACATTGCCGGAAACCTTTCGCGGGCCCTGGCTGATTTCGATCTCGATGATCTCGTCCCACTGGGCGTCAGTGCGCATGCGCTCGGGAATCGACAGCAATTCGCGCAATCTGGCGTTTGGGTTGGGTCCGCGTGGTGGTTCTTCGTTGCTCATGCCCGTTTCCTTTAACCTTTAACAGATATCTTTCAGGATACCGTGTTGTTTGCAGAATTCCCATTTTTCACTGGCCGTCAACTGTTTCAGCCGGTACTCGGCCTGCTGCGCTGCCGACCTGTCGGCGAATTCGATGCTCAACAACAAACGCAACGGTTTGCGCGTCCGTGTGTACCGAGCGCCCTTGCCACTGACATGCGCAGCATACCTTGCCGCCACATCGATACTGACGCCAGTATAAATGCTGCCGCCCTCACACTCAATCATATAAAGATACCAGATCATCCGAAAGTTCCATGCCGAATGCTGTCAAGCGGCGATCCCTGCTATAATTTTCGGTCGATTTTACCCGGAACAGCGCCATTGGTATTGCGCTGTTTAGCCAACGACGTCCGAATTGTCCATATTCTTTCGGCGCCAGTATTTTTCAAGAAGAAAGCAGAAACATGCCGGTCATCCAGCTGCCCGATGGCTCCAAACGAGAATTCCCGCAACCGGTAACGGTGGCGGAGGTCGCCGCATCAATTGGTGCCGGACTTGCCAAGGCGGCGCTGGCTGGGCGCGTGGACGGCAAACTGGTCGACACCTCGCAGCGCATCGAGCACGACGCCAGCCTCGCCATTGTCACCGACAAGGATGTCGACGGCATCGAGATCATCCGTCATTCGACAGCCCACCTGCTGGCGTATGCCGTCAAGGAATTATTCCCCGATGCCCAGGTGACCATCGGCCCGACCGTGGAAAATGGCTTCTACTACGACTTTGCCTATAAACGCCCGTTTACGCCGGAAGATCTGACACAGATCGAACAACGCATGGCGCAGCTCGCCAAGCGCGACTTCCCGGTGACCCGCGAAGTCTGGCAGCGCGACAAAGCCATCGAATTCTTCAAGTCGATCGGCGAGCACTACAAGGCCGAACTGATCGGAGCGATCCCCGTCGATCAGGAAGTCTCGCTGTATCGCGAGGGGGACTTCGTCGATCTGTGCCGTGGCCCGCATGTGCCGTCAACCGGCAAGCTCAAGGTCTTCAAGCTCATGAAGCTGGCGGGAGCCTACTGGCGCGGCGACCAGAACAACGAACAACTGCAGCGCATTTACGGTACGGCCTGGGCAAAGAAGGAAGAACTCGACGCCTACCTGCACATGCTCGAAGAAGCCGAGAAACGCGACCATCGTAAACTCGGCCGCCAGCTCGATCTTTTCCACCTGCAGGATGAAGCGCCCGGCATGGTGTTCTGGCATCCGCATGGCTGGATCATCTGGCTGGAAATCGAACATTACATGCGCAATCTGTTGCGCCGGCATGGCTACCAGGAAGTGAAGACGCCGCAGGTCATGGACCGCGTGCTCTGGGAAAAATCCGGCCACTGGGAAAACTATCACGAGAGCATGTTCACGACATCCTCGGAAAATCGCGACTATGCGGTTAAACCGATGAATTGTCCGGGCCACATCCAGATCTTCAATCAGGGCATCAAGAGTTATCGCGACCTGCCGCTACGCTTGGCCGAGTTCGGCTCATGCCATCGCAATGAACCATCCGGCGCACTGCACGGCATCATGCGCGTGCGCGGCTTCGTCCAGGACGATGCCCACATTTTCTGTGCCGAGGATCAGGTACAGGATGAGGCCGCCGCCTTCATCGATCTGCTGCGCAAAGTGTATACCGACTTCGGTTTCACGGACATCCTCGTCAAACTGTCGACGCGACCAGCGAAGCGCATCGGCACCGACGAAGCGTGGGATCGCGCCGAGTCCGCACTGGCCAGCTCACTCGATGCCAAGGGGCTGACGTATGAATTACAGCCGGGCGAAGGCGCCTTTTACGGGCCGAAGATCGAATTTTCCCTGAAAGACTGCCTTGGCCGCGTCTGGCAATGCGGCACCTTGCAACTTGATTTCTCCCTGCCAGGACGGCTCGGTGCAGAATTTGTCGGCGAGGATAATGTCCGTCATACACCGGTCATGCTGCATCGTGCCGTACTCGGCTCGCTGGAGCGCTTCATCGGCATCCTCATCGAGCATCACGCCGGCGCTTTCCCGATGTGGCTGGCGCCGGTGCAGGTGGTGGTCATGAATATTTCCGAAGCCCAGACCGAATATGCCGCCGACGTTGCCGAAAAGCTGCGTGCGGCCGGCTTGCGCGTCGAGGCCGATTTGCGTAGCGAGAAGATTGGCTATAAAATACGCGAACATAGCTTGTTGAAGCGGCCTTATCAGGTTGTCGTTGGCGACAACGAAAAGGCCGCTGGGATGGTCGCCGTACGTGCCCGAGGCAATCAGGATCTTGGGCAAATGCCCCCAGAATCGTTGATCGAGCGCCTGTTGCAGGAACTCGTTGTGGCAGTG
>DAOLZE010000059.1:0-11667 GCA_035426125.1 Rhodocyclaceae bacterium | reverse complement strand
GGCGGTGGCGGGGATGATCTGCTGATTGGCGGTACTGCCAACTATCTGCTTGGCGGTGGCGGTTCGGATACCATCATCGGCTATGGCAAGCCCAGGCTGCCCGGTCAATATCATGGCAACGACTATCTCGACGGCAGCGACGGCTCGTATATTCGCCATGCCAACGGAAATACATTTAGAATATGCAGGATATTTTGCGGGTGTTCGTCGAATGAACCTGAAAAGTTGCTGGCGGCGTGACTTGCTTCGCAAGAAAGACTGATTGAAATTTTTTTCTGCCGCTGCCTCTGAAGAACGAGATCAAGTTTGAACACAAGGAGAAAAATATGTTTGGCCTGGCGGTAATACTGATTATGGGGGTGTACTTGCTGATATCGATTGCAGTTGTGTGCGGGATGGTACGCACTGCACGCAAGAACGGCAGAAACGCCAAGCTCCTGGGCTGGAGTGCTGCACTGGTGATGTATCTGATTCCGTTCTGGGACTGGCTGCCGACGGTGGCGACGCATCAGTATTACTGCGCGACCGAAGCCGGGTTCTGGGTATACAAGACCGTGGATCAGTGGAAGCAGGAGAATCCGGGGGTGATGGAAACATTGGTGGCGAACAAGGGGGCGCCATCCGCAAATGGAGCTTACATTTTGAATAAGCGATTCAACTGGGTGGTGAAAAAGGGCGGTGCATTCCCATTTAACAGATGGCGTTGGGAGCAGGAATTGGTAGATGTGAAAACTGGCGAAGTGTTAGCACGATATGTGGATTTTTCTACCGGAAATGGAAATATCGGTGGGCCAGATGTGCCACTGAAATTCTGGCTTCAGAGTGAGCATTGTCTAGATGGGGAACGTAACAACAGTCTTATGCGACAATTTAAAGATAGTGTGAAGGGAGAGCAACCATGAGTACTATGCAAGATTTGTTTCAACAAGCGCAACTCGCAGAAGCTGCGTATGCCAATCTTTGGGATGCAACCCTCAACAAACCAATTACAGCCACAGATAACGTAAAAACGGCACTTATTGCTGCTGGCTTCTCTAAAGACCCAAATGATGCGACGAAGTCTGCCCAAGCCGACGATTTTCTTCTCCACTGGCAAGTCCTCAGCCAATACACCGCACCGAGTAATTTCTATGGTCTAACCGGTACCGGTTTTTCCGCGACCCTGTTCTTCAGCAAGGACACAGGGCAATACACCTTCGCCATACGCGGCACCGAGCCAGGCTATCCGGATTTGTTTGGCGCCGACTTCGGCGACCTGGTGGTCGACGGCTTGCCGCTCGATCAGATCGTGGAGATGTACAACTACTGGCAAAGCCTGACGCACCCCGGTCATTATCAAGCCGCAAAACTGGAAGTTCAGTTATCAGAAACCGCAGCGCTCAAGCTCCTGGTGGGGCCGCTCTACACCGCAGCCGTGGCGGCATTGCAAGCATCCGGCGCGATCATCGACACCACACCGTTGGGCACGGTGGTCAGACGAATCGTGTGGGACGACTCCGCCACCCTCCTGGCCGGCACCCCGCTGGCGCTTGGCTCCGCCAAAATCAGCGGCACGCCGACACAACTCAACGTCACTGGACACAGCCTTGGCGGCAACCTGGCCGCCGCTTTCACTCGCCTGTTCCCTGGCGTCGATGCCAACGCCATCACCATCAACGGCGCAGGATTTCCGACCGGCAACCTCGCGGGCCTGAGCGGAAACGCCGCCAGCAACATCCGCAACCTGTTCGGAAATTTAAATGGGGCGGGCGCCTTCGACGCATCGCGCATCCAGAATGTCGTCGGCGATGGCCCGAAAATGGTCAGCATGGATAGCCAGTACGGACTCGTGCAGCCGGGCAAACCGCAACTTGAAATCTACATAGAAGACCATCTGGGCAACACCGTCGGCCACGGCGCCGCGCAGATGACCGACAGCCTCGCCGTCTATGATCTTTTCATCCGTTTGGATAGCAACCTTTCCACCCAGACAGATACCCAAGCATTGGCGAAGCTCAAGCCCCTGTTCGAAGCCTCCAGCAATATCGCCAATACCAGCCTCGAACAACTGGTGGCCGCCGTGGACAAACTTCTCGGCGGTAGTGGCTCAGCGCTGCCCACCGATGATCGGGATGCGTTATACACACGCCTTCAAGCGATCGAAAAAAAGCTGACCGACAAGCACTACACACTGGATATTCTCGCCGCCAAATCACGCGACGACCTGGTCGCCCTGTCAAAAAACAACATCGCCTACCGCTACGCCCTGAAGGAACTCAACCCGTTCGCCATTCTCGGCGCCGATTACGACCCGCAAAACACCGCCGGACAACTCAACCTCTTTGATCCTGCTACCGGCACAGGTGAAATGACCAAGGAATACCTCGCCGACCGTGCCGCCTTCCTGACCTGGAAGAACAAACTCGCCACCGAAGACTTCGACGGCACGACGGGCGCCTACAGCAAAGCGCCGGATGCCTACTTCAAGGACCTCGGCAGCAATCTCACCATCAATCTCGGATCGGGCGGCAGCCTCACCGACAAACCCCGTTACATCTTCGGCGCCGACCAGTCCGGTGGCGCCACTGAAAACCTCACCGGCGGCAGCAAGGCCCTCAATATTCTCTCCGGAACCGACCGTATCTTCGTCAAAAACTTTACAGACGGTAAGCTCGGCATCACCCTCAGTGGCGGAAGCCTAATCGCACCGCCTTCTAGCCAACATACCATTACGCTTCCCCTTGAAAACACTGCCGTGATACCCGGATATGCTGCCCGGCTTGGCTATTGTGTGGAGCGGCCAAATAAAAATATCCACCAATATCCATGACAGATCTGGCGTCACTCCGGGCCCGCATGGCGGAGCCCGGAATTCATGGGACTTGCGAATTGGTTTCTCGCGCCGCAGAAATTTCCTGCGTGATGCTTGCGCGAGAAGGATGAATCAGATGCCGGCATATGGCGACACCTGAAACGCCGTCATACGCCCATACAGACAACATATGGCGTGTCGTCATCCAGCGAAGCTGTTGCCGTTTCTGCGGCGAGACCGCGCGTATGGCCGAGGCTTACAACGCGTAGCGCACCGTTCTGCACATCGCCATCGTCGAGCGCAATGTCGAGTTGCTTCGCAAACTTTCCAGAGACCCCCGAGGAACAGATGACATAGGTGCCTGACAGAAAAGTCGTCGCGGTACCGGAGTCCTTGATGAAGTGGGCGGCGGCACTTTCGATGCCAAGCTGCCCACCGTCTGCATTTTTCGGCAGAAAAACCCGCGCCGTATCTGCATCGCTGACACTGGCAATATCCGTCGCCCCGCTCAACAGACCTGCCAGCCGGACATGCTGCCAGATCAGGAAGGTTTCATCGGTCTTCGTTGTGCTGTCCCAGTTACCTTCGAGAATGCTGTTGCCGAGCGTCCCCGGTGTACTGGCATTCGCCCCGCCCTTGAGATGCGTGGACGCACCGATATCATCTCCGGGAAGCGCTCTGAACTTATCCTGATAGTTGTAGATCAGCGGTGGAATATTGCGGAAATCCAGAGCGAGGTTCTTGACCTTGGCACTGTTGATGAGTTCCTGCCCCTTCAAGACACCGCCGATCAACAAACCGATGATGACCAGGACGATGGCCATTTCGACAAGCGTGAAACCGGATTGATGATTGCTACGAGTAATACGCACGATACGAACAATACGAGTAGACATGATTTCCTCCAAAGTGAATAAAACAAAAAGACAGCACGTACAAAAATTTTTCAGGGCAACTTCCCGGCGCCAACCATGCGGTTGTAAAGCGTGTTTCCGGACAGCCAGGTCAGCGCATCGTCAAAATCAGGACTGGTTACCGCGTTGACAAAGGCAGGGTCGGCGGGCACGAATCCAGAGTCAGCGCTTTTGGTGGTATTCGGGTTGTGCCGCTCATCATCACTGCGGCCACCATTTCCTCCATTCCTGCCAAGCGAATAGACGATGGCGACAGCGTCCGCAACTAGAAAGGTGTTTCCAGTACAGGTCGCAGCCGAGGGGTCGCCGGCATGCAGCACAGCGCTGCCGGCATTGCATACCTTCAGATCCGGTTGCAATGCGGCAATAGTCTTCTGCTTCATTCCTCCAGACTGGGTGAAGGCGTAGCTGTTGTTCGAAGTGGAGACGGCGTAGCGTATCCGGCTGACCCAGCCATCGAGCAGGTAGCCCTGCGCATCAAGCGGCGCCAACCCCAGACTGACGGCAGGCACGAAACCGTCATACCAGTTTGAACAGCGGCCGTGCGCAAGCACTGTGGGTGTCGCCTCGACGGTCGTCGGCGTACATGCGCCAGTAGCACTGACGCAGAAACTTTCACGGCCGCCGCTACTGTCCGATGCCGGGCATGGCAACCGCTCGCTGGCAATAGCAAAGCCAAGCAACGCATCGCGGATATCCGTGAGCTGCTTTTGCGTCTCACTGGCTGCAGCAACATCACGTTGCGCCGCCAGTGGCGTCAATAATCCACCGAGCAACAAGGTTACGATCGCCAGAACAACCGCCAGCTCCATCAGGCTGAAGCCAGCTGCGTGATGTTGGGTGCGATATTGGGTTAGGCGTTGCATCAGAAACTCCGCAACATGAAGTCGGTGATGGAAATCTGCTGCGCTGAAGCTGCCGTCTGACCACTGGTAAATCCGGCATAAATGCTTTGCATTGCCGGACCAAGCTCCGCAATATCATCGATGAGCACGGTATCGCTAATCTTCTCCGCCTGTTTGCAGAGGCGATTCAGATCTGCGGCAAGATTGCGGAAATCGGCAAGCTGACAATCTCCGAATTTTGATGCGACATAGACGCGCAATTGATACTCGCCACGCTTCGCCGCAACCGGAACGGGATAACGCCGCGTCAAATCAAAGCGCACATGGATATCCGTGTTGACGGGCAGGCTGCCAGCGTAGGGCAGGTAAGTATCCGATTCCTTGACGCTGGAAATTCCCTTGTCAGTGGTTAATCTGCGTGGATTGAAAGGCTGGGTTGCACTGCCGGGGACCCCGGCGCCATGCGTGTTGTCATCGCTTGTCGAATCGATGCCGCCCCAATAGACGAATGCAAAATGATCGGCTCCCGGATCGTTGCGTACCGGCGACTGACGCGTATCGATTTCCAGACCGATCTTCGGATAGTTGAGCGTACCGAATAAACTTCCCGCATAGCCAAGGGCGTTGCCGGCTGCGCCACAACCAGGTGGGTTGCCGTTCAATGAGGGGTTTCCATCAACGATGGCAAATACAAAACCCTCGCCGTGCATCGCAATATTGAATTTGAAATAGGCGCGCAAGCCGCTGTCGAGCGTCAGGCGGCCTGGAGCCCAGATACAGCCGGCAGCGTCGATTGCCGCCGGGCTGCCAAGGAACAAAGTTGCGGCTAGTGGATCGACAAAAGCGGCGGGCGCCTCTGGACTCGTCGACACCACAAAGCTTGCCGCAGCATTTTTCAGCGCGGTGAATGTGCCGGGGAAAAGACACTTGCCGACATCGGCCGAACGATGCGCATCAGCATATTGCGTCGCCCCGGTATAGGCGGTTCCCGCCGAAGCGAGAATATCCAGCCCACCACCAGCGGGCTCAAAATAGTTGACGAGAAAAGCGCTAAGCGGTGGTGGTGGTGGTGGTGGTGTCAGCGAAGACGAAACTTTTTCCGCTGTACTGCGTAAGCCTCCGCCAACACGTTCGCCACCGAACAGCAATACACCACGGCAATCCTGCTGTCCTGCCACCGTAAAGCAACCCGAAGATACATTCGAGCACACGGCATACCGCAGATGATCACGCCAGTTGACCAGGTAACTGGTGTACTTTGCATCGAACAGGGCGGCAATGGCCGGCGGCTCGCCAATCAGCTTGCCGGGGAATTGTTGATAGTAGCTGGCGTAGGAAACCTGCGTGGCCGGCGGGCGCAATGCCGTCGGCAGAGATGCGGTGGGTATGCCGGCGTGGTTCAGCAGGTCGTCTTGAATCTTGTACTCCAGAGCGGCGCGCGTTTCATCGAGAAAGCGGTTGATCTGCCCGATGGGTGCGGCGTCTGATGGATTCCGAAAATCTGCGCGCAAACTGATTCGCGCGTAGACTTCCCGTGCAGTGATCCACAGCACGGAATCGTTATTGATGGCGCTGTCCACTTGGCCCTGAGTGAACGTCGCGTCATCATTTGGAAAACTCGGCACCACATCGATATATTTGGCATATTCCGAAGGATCCGCCGAACATGGATAGCCGGTGGGAGATCGCGCTTGCCCGGCGAGTGCCGGCCCCGGCGCAAAAATTACGGCCACCGCGCCGCCCTGCGCATCATCCGGCGTAACGAGCAGGTTCCCCGATGTATCCCTGATCCGGAATTGCCCACGCAAATCGCCATTCAGCAGCAGCGGTGCGTCGGCGTCGCTGCCCTTTGGGTTATTCTTGTGGCTCCCCGATACTGCGTACCACAGACAGTTGCCATCGGCATCGCGCAGATCCGGCAACTGGAGCGTTCGATATGGCAACAGGCCGATCGATGCCTGGCCGGCCTGACCGCAATTGCCCGCCGCACTGCCGTCGCCAGGATGAAAAATACCAGCCTTGTCGCTGCTGTCCGGACAGGGTAGATAGCCGAACACCTCCGTGTCATGCATGTCGCGATAGGTCAGTGCATAGCCGACCAGTGCGTCCCTGGCCTGCGCCAGCGCCTGCATGGTGGCCTCCTCGCGTGCGTATTTGCGCGAGGACAGGCTCATCGACTTGCGCATAAAAATCATCGACGAAACAGCCAATGCCAGCAACATGATGATGAAAATATATCCGCTCTGGTTGCGCATCTTCGTGGCTCAGCGAGGAAGTACGGCGGCTCTCGGTGCCGTATGCTTGAAGGTCTCGCCGACGCGCAGGGTCTTCGGTGGCTCGTTGCCAATATGGAAGTCGACTCGTTCGGGGTGACTGGCGAACACCGTGAATCCAGTCCTTGAATCAATGCGCTCATCGTGCCGTGGATGGCCGTTGATCCAGATGGTGGACGCGCCATTGCCTGCCTCGCCATTGCGTCGCACGACACCATCGAGACGCAAGCTGTCTGCCATCTACTGCTGCTGCATCAGCGTTCCGAATTGGCGCTGAAGTTCGAGCGCCGCGCGCTGCTCTGGTGTCAGGAACAATCGACCGAGTGATTCGGCAGGCGCTTCCTGCGCAACGAGCAGCAGCACCAGTGCGATCAGGTGCAGGCGCAAAATGCTTGCGAAGCTGGAGTGTCTGACATGGCCGCGCATTACGATTGACCCACTTTCTCAGCACCGGCCCCAATCCTGGTGCGCCAGGTGATCCAGTCAATTGAACATTCGGCCTTGAGTTGTGCGATAGTAGGTCCAGCGCTTTCACTTGCCACAAGCCGCTGGACATCGCAGCTGCGGAGCCGCAGATAGGCCGGTACGGAATGGCGCAAGTCGTCGATAAAATTGAGCAAATCTTCCTCGTGAAGAAGCTGGATTTGCAGCTTCATGTTGCTGATGACAATTTCGTTGCCGGGCTTGTCCATAATCACTTGAGGGCGGGACAATTCGTAGCGGATATCGAGTAGCTTGCGCTGTTCCTTGATGCTGCGAATCCGTTCGGCCCACTCGTGGCGGCGTTCCTCACCAACGTAGCCGCGGGCGGCAATCTCGCGGTAAATTTCAAGCCTCCGCAGATGATCCTGTTGCTCGTCGCGAACATGCTTCAGCATCTCTCCTGCATCCTTGAGATGTAGCTTCGCCTGTTGATTCTCAAGCCGCGCGCTCTTGAGTAAGTTCGACGTGATCACGACTGCTGCCACGCCAGCACCACTTAGCAACAGCAGTACTGCAAGATTCCAGCGGCTACGCTGAAGAATTTCGGAAAGCGTACTCACGATACTGTCGACTTCACACGCAAGCGTATGGAAAATTTAGGCGCCTGAAGGTTCGCCGCGCCATTCCGGGTTGAACCAATCGGATCAGAAAGTGTGCCAATGGCTTCAAGTTGATCTGGCAGCTTGAGGATGCTTACTTGCACTCCAGTGTTTTTGCTCAACGCGTCAACAAACTGTTCGATAGCCATCTGCGTGGCGCGATCATCATCGCCATGAATCAGGGGGAAATCGCCATATACGTCTGCGGTGACAGTTGCGTCATCAGAAGTGGCGCCGTGTCCAGCAGCGGCCCCTTCACTTCCCGTGTGCCAGTCGATACGCTCCAGCCGGATTTGTGCGAATTGATTGAGCGCACCACTGAGGATTGCATAAGTGTCTTGCGGAACAGAGGAATGGCGAATCACGTCGTCGTAGCTGTCGATCAGCGCATGTAGATTCGCGCTGCCAGGCGGCAGAACCGGCTGCATTCCAAAAGTCCGGGCATCCTGCTTCTGGTTGTCGGCTATTTGCTGACGTACCAGTGACGTCTGCGCACTCAGGTCAACGGCTTCGTTCCACCGCCCCGTTGAGAACAGGAGGCAGACAAACAATATTGCCAGACCGGCACCGTCAAGCATCCGGCGCATCTGCCAGACACGATGGAACAAGCGCTCTTCGGCAGGCGCAAATTGCTGGCGTGGCGGGCTTTTCATCAGCAGTGGCATGAACAGATGCTCGCCTTGGAACGGTGCTGCCAATCGAGACTTTCGGAGACTCCGAAAGTTGGTCATGGTTGAAATTCCAATGGATTCGTAATGCAGCCCTTCGGAATTACTGCCTACATTGCGAAGATGTCCGGCGGCAGCAGAATCGATCAACAACAACACCGAAAGACTCACCTCTCGCGACAGCTTGCGCTGGCTGAGAAGGTATTGCCGCATTCTTGTGGATTCCGCAGTGCAAGCAGCGGCAATTTTCTCTGGATCGCCGTTTGTCAGTGAAGGCCAGGTGCTCAGCCGGGAGAACTGCAGCCGTCCATTTTCAAAAAATATCTGGCGCAATCCGGCGCGCATCTGCACGAGTAAAAGAAATTGTGGATATTTGCGGCTGAAATCACCCGGATGGTTTGCAACAAAACGATCGGCAAGCAGCGCCATTGAGTAGAGCCCGCTGAACCGGCATTCTTGCTGGCGCAACGCCGTAAGCCATGGAGAAATGGCCTGTGGCCGCGTCAATGCGGCAAGAAGAATCCTCTCGTCGCGCCGTCCGGAGGATTCACGCCCCAGAGACAATGCCGCAACAAATTGCGTACCTTGAAAATGCTGGGCAAGCTTGCGTGATAACAGCGCCTCTCGATCGCGTCCGCGAAGCGGCGGCAGAGTCTCAATCTGAAAGCCTTCATCGACAATATCGGTGAGCATGGAAAAACAACACTTACGACTCTTTGCCAGATAGGCGGCAAATTCTGCGGTGCCTTCCTTCTCCACGGTGAAATCGGCCTCATGCTGCAATTCCCCGGCCTGCCAGCGATATACAGTCAGATTTTGTGCGTCGAGATAGAGCAACCGAAGGCGATTGCGCGATGCTCGCCAAAAGAACAGCCGGTTCATGTTTTCAGCTTGGTGATAATGTCGTAGATCGGCCCGAGCACGGCGATCATCACCCAGCCGAGAATCAAACCGACGACCAGCGTCAGCGCCGGTTCGATCATGCCTTGCAATCGCTCGATCGATTCCTTGACATCGCGGTTGTAGAAATAGCTGACATTGTTCAGCGCCTTGTCGAGAGCACCACTGTTCTCGCCGATGCGCAGCATGCGCACCACGAGCGGCGGAAACATGCCTGCTTCATGAAATGCACCGGAGATATTCTGTCCATCACCGATCAACTGACCGGCACGCTGCAATCGGCTGCGAATCACTGCATTGCCGACAACGCCTTCGGTAGCACGGACAGCGTCGAGAATCGGGATCTTTGCCGCATATAACATGGCAAACACACTGGCAAAGCGCGATAGCGCGATCTTGTTGAGAATGTCGCCAAGCAATGGCAGCGCAAGTTTGAATTGGTCATAGCCTCGGCGCACCACTGGGCTTCTATGCATTGCCACCAAAAAGGCAAAGACCAGCAGTACGGGACTCGCCAGTAAGGCCACCCAGTAATGTACGAAAAAATCCGATACCACGATCAGCGCACGGGTGTGCATTGGCAAGACTTGGCCAAGGTTGCCGATGAAGGCAGCCATTTTCGGCACCAGATAGATCATCATGAAAAAGATCACTGCCAGCACGGCGGTGCCGAGAAACGCCGGATACATGACAATTTTCCTGCCGTGCGCGGCGAGTTCGTCCTGCCACTTCAGTGTGTCGGCAAGGCTCATGAGAATCTCCGGAAGCCTGCCGGTATTTTCACCGGCACGGATCAAGCTGACGAAAACCTCATCGAAAACACGCGGATGATTTTCCATCGCCTGAGAAAGGCTACTTCCGCCGTCGATACTTTCGATCATGCCGGAGAGTACTTCCCTGAAACGCGGGTGCGCTACGCTGTCGCGCAAGTCGGTAAGACCTTCAAGAATCGGCACACCAGCACTGGCAAGTTGTTCGAGGTGAAAACAGAAGTGGATGAGCTCGCGCCGAGGAACCCGCGTTCTGCCAGAAGCCCAACGCGTCTTGAACGGAACGCCGTCGATGAAATCGAGGCCCATGCGTTTCAAGCGCATCTCCAGATCGGCGGCATTCGCCGCCTCAAGCGTGCCGCGCTGCCGGCGCCCATGGGTGTCGATCGCTCTATAGGCAAACAGTGGCATCAATCGCCCTCCATGCGTGACCCAAGATCAACGACGCGCGTCAGTTCTTCTAGAGAAGTCTCTCCCTCAAGAAGGCGGCGCAGACCATCTTCGGCAAGAGACGCGAATCCCTTCTGCAAAGCGGCACTGCGTATTTCGCGGACGGTCGCCCGACGGGCGATCAACTCGTCGATATCGTCGTCGATGCGCAGCAGCTCCATGATGGCGAAACGGCCACGGTAGCCCTGAAAATCGCACGCTGCACAACCGGCAGCGCGGTAGAGAATCGGCTGTTCGGTTGGACTACCGAGCAGCCGACGCTCTTGCACATCAGCCGGTGCAGGCCGGCGGCAATGCGGGCAGAGGCGCCGCAGCAGGCGCTGCGCAATCACCCCGACAATATTGCCGGCGAGAATATCCGCCGGAATGCCGAGATCCTGAAGGCGCGGAATAGCGCCGATCGCAGAATTGGTGTGCAGCGTCGAATACACTTGATGCCCGGTCATGGCAGCGCGAAATGCCATTTCGGCAGTTTCGGCATCACGGATCTCGCCGACCAGGATCACGTCCGGATCCTGGCGCATGATCGAGCGTATGCCATTGGCGAAATCGAGCTTGACGGCATCAGCAAGTGAGGTCTGGCGCAGCAGCGTAGTTGGATATTCGACTGGATCCTCAAGCGTCATGATGTTGACGCTCTCATTGCTGACGTGCTGAAGCAGCGAGTAAAGCGTGGTGGTCTTGCCGCTGCCGGTGGGTCCGGTCACCAGGATGATGCCTTCGGGCCGGGCGATTATCCGTCTGAGTGTTGCCAGATGCCTGTCGGCAAGGCCGAGGGCGTCGAGTGGTACGATGCCTTTCTGCCGATCGAGTATGCGCAGGACAATATTCTCGCCATGGATCGTCGGCTGCACCGCCACGCGGAAATCCACGGCACGACCGCTGATGTTCAATGAAATGCTTCCATCCTGCGGTGCGCATGTCTCAGCGATGTTCATACCGCTCATCACCTTGATGCGCACGACCAGCGCCGG
>DAOLZE010000058.1:0-11714 GCA_035426125.1 Rhodocyclaceae bacterium | reverse complement strand
TGGGAAACAGCGCCACAGGACAAGTACGGTGGCAAAATCATCAACATTGGGAATGAAGCAGGAAAGCGTAAATTTTATCACGGTCAGGAATGCCGGACTTCGCACAGACTGGATTCCTGTATGGAGCAAGACCCCCATGAAGAAGTTGGTTGGTTGGTCCATGTGGGCTGCGCCCAGCCTGCAAATTCATCCGAGCAACTCATCCTGTGCAACTCATCATGTTGGCAGAAGTGAATATTTCAAATACGATTGCATCATCGAGATCCTGCTTAGCGTTGGGAGAATGCAAAATCAGCGGGCTCTCGACTTTTTCAACTGTTTTATTTCCTCGAAGGTTGACGCCATCATGCCCAAGACCAGACTTGCATTCACCCTGCTTTTTGCCGCCGCCCTTAGCATCCTCGCCGGCTGCACGACCATGCACTACGATTTCAAGGCGCCGGATACCGATCAGGGTCGCTACTGTGTAACCCAGTGTGCCGGCATCAAGGAAGCCTGCAACGGCAACGAGATTCACCGGGCGAATAGCGAAAAGACAAGCTGCGAGCGCAGCAATGACACTGTCTACATGGCCTGCATGGGGAAAAGCGCCAACAAGGAACAGGAAAAGGAATGCGAAAAACATCGGAAATACTGCTGGAGCAATCCTGATTCAGACCGCTGCGATGGCGACTATCGGATGTGCTTCGTGAACTGCGGCGGTTCGATCCATCAATACGAGCTGTGAGCGCACAGTGCGTTCCCGTAGAGTAAAACGTATGGGCTGCACCTACCCTACGGGCTTTGTGCCGAGTGACCTTCCGCCGCGCCGAGTTTCCCCGAAAACAGACTGGCGCCGATGATCATCGCACCACCGAGCCATTCCTGTAGCCCCATGACTTCACCGGCAAGCAGCCAGGATGACAGTGCTGCCACCACCAGCTCGAAAAGGAATATGACGACAGCCTGATTCGCGGCGGTTCTGGTCAGGCCGTACTGGACGATCAGGTTGATCAGATAAAGAATCACACCGACCAGGATCAACACCGCCCAGTGCCAACCTTCCATGCGCAGCTCGCCACGCGCACCGGGAAGCGCCTCAAAGGGTGTGATCAGCAGGCCGAGCACCACTACACCCAAAAAGACTGCCAGTGATTTGCGTTCGATCGTCAGATGCGTGGTTTGCCGCACCAGAACGTTCGACAGAGCAAACAGGAAGCCCGCCGCCATACCCGTCCACTCGGCACCGTTGCCCGGCCAGGGTGCGCCGATTTCCGGGCGCCAGAGCATGGTCACCGCGCCACCCAGCGACAGGACGACGACCGCACCACCGGCAAGACTGAGCCGCTCACCGAGCAGCAGGCGCGAGAGAAACACCGTCCACAACGGCGCCAGATAAAACAGCAGCAGCACCCGCATCACTTCGCCATGCAGCGTGGCGAGTACATAACCAAGATTGCAGGCACCGGCACACAGACCGATCAGCAACAGTTTCCAGGAAAATCCCCCGCGCAGATGCGCGCGCAGGAAGATGCAGCCGAGGCCCAGAGCGACCAGATAGCTAAGTATTGAGGCGTGCAGGCCGGGCAAGCCCACCCGCTCGAATATTCGATAGGGATACCAGATCATCCCCCAGACGATGGCGCCGGTCAGCAGCGCGAGCAGCGCCACTGTCTTGTCTCTGCCTGCCATATAATTACGACTTCCCTTGAAAAATACGACTCAGTGAATCCTCATCTCGCCCGGCTTCAGCCCTATCCCTTCGAGAAGCTGCGCCGGCTGATTGCCGAACCCGCCGCCGTTTCCACTGATTCCTCGGCTTCCACCCCAGCGCAGGAACTCAGGGAAATCAGACTATCGATCGGCGAACCGCAACATGCCACGCCGCCATTCATTCAGCAGGCACTGGCAGCAAATTTGCACGGGCTATCCGCATATCCTAGCACGCAGGGCTCCGACGCCCTGCGTCAGACCATCGCTGCCTGGATCGCGCGGCGCTATGGAATCCCCGTCCCCGACGCAGCGACGCAGGTGCTACCGGTGAATGGTTCGCGCGAGGCGCTATTCGCCTTCGCCCAGACGGTAATTGACGGCAGCCGACCCGGCGCACTGGTGGTCTGCCCGAATCCGTTCTACCAGATCTACGAGGGTGCAGCCTATCTGGCCGGTGCGCAGCCGCTATTCCTCAATACCCTGCCGGCCAACGACTTCAGCATGGACTTCGCATCCATCGTCGCCGAGGATTGGCGCCGCGTACAGCTCGTCTATGTCTGTTCGCCCGGTAATCCAAGCGGCAAGGTACTCGGGCTCGATACCTGGCGGACGCTCTTTGAACTCTCCGATAAATATGGCTTTGTCATTGCATCGGATGAATGCTATTCGGAAATTCATTTTGCCGAAAACGAGGCAGATGCGCCGCTGGGCGGATTGCAGGCGGCGCGGCAACTGGGCCGCGACGACTACCGTAATCTGGTGATGTTTTCCAGTCTGTCGAAGCGCTCGAACGTCCCCGGCCTGCGCTCCGGTTTCGTCGCTGGCGACGCGGCAATCATCAAACAGTTTCTGCTCTACCGCACCTATCACGGCAGCGCCATGAGCCCGGCAGTACAGGCGGCGAGTATCGCGGCATGGAACGATGAGGAGCATGTGCGGGAAAACCGCCGCCTGTATCGCGAGAAATTCGACCATGTCACACCGCTGCTCGCACAATATCTCGATGTAGCGAGGCCCGATGCCGGCTTCTATCTGTGGGCCTCGGTTGCTCGCTATGCGGCACCCGGCGACACCTTCTTCGACATGAAATTCACCCGTGCCCTGCAGCATCAATATAATGTGAGCATCCTGCCCGGCAGTTTTCTCGCACGCGAAGCTGCGGGGATCAATCCCGGTGCAAATTTCATTCGTATTGCCCTGGTTGCCGATATTGCCGAATGCATCGAAGCGGCACAACGCATTGCCAACTATTGCAAAACTCTCTGAGAGGAAACCATCCATGCACGAACTACAACAGCTTATCGAAAATTCCTGGGAAACCCGCAATGAATTGCAACCCGGAAATGCACCTGCGCTGGTCGGCGAGGCCGTCGACCATATCCTCGAAGAACTCAATCAGGGCAGGCTGCGCGTTGCGGAAAAGATCAATGACGAATGGATCACCCATCAGTGGATCAAGAAAGCCGTGCTGCTCTCCTTCCGCCTTGAAGACAATCAGATCATGGAAGGCGGTGCAACAAAGTATTTTGACAAGGTGCCGAGCAAGTTTGCCAACTATGATCAACACACTTTCAACAGCGGCGGCTTCCGTGTCGTGCCACCGGCCATGGTACGGCGTGGCTCGTATATCGGACGCAACGTCGTGCTGATGCCGAGTTACGTCAATATCGGCGCTTATGTCGATGAAGGGAGCATGGTCGACACCTGGGCAACCGTCGGCTCCTGCGCGCAGATTGGCAAGAACGTCCATCTCTCGGGTGGTGTCGGTATCGGCGGCGTGCTCGAACCGCTCCAGGCCAATCCGACGATCATCGAAGACAATTGCTTCATCGGCGCACGCTCGGAAATCGTCGAGGGCGTTATCGTCGGCGAGAATTCGGTTATTTCGATGGGTGTGTATATCGGCCAGAGCACCCGGATTTACGACCGCGCTACCGGCGAGGTGATCTATGGCAAAGTTCCCGCAGGATCAGTAGTCGTCTCCGGCAACCTGCCGTCGAACGATGGAAAATACAGTCTTTATTGCGCCGTGATCGTCAAGCGTGTCGACGCCAAGACACGCGCAAAGACCGGTATTAACGAACTTTTGCGTTTCGATTGAAGCACTCGTTTTAAGGATTAAGGGGAAAACGATGGGAGCGATGCAGCGGTTGTTTCAATTGATGGCCGAAAAGAAGGCCTCGGATATATTCGCCTCGGTCGGCGCGCCCATCAACATCAAGATTGACGGTGTCACGATGCCGGTCAATCAGCAGATCATGGAGACCAGTGTTGTCACCGGTCTGCTGCAGGAAGTCCTCAACGAGACTCAACTGCGCGAATTCAATGAAACGCTGGAGCTCAATGTCGGACACGCACTCGAAGGCGTCGGCAATTTCCGCATTTCAGTCTTCCGCCAGAAAGGCACGCCGGCATTCGTAGTGCGCTACATTCCGGCGGAAATTCCAAAACTCGAATCGCTCAATGTCCCCGATGTACTTGCCGAAGTCATCATGGAAAAACGCGGTCTGATCCTCATTGCCGGCGCCACAGGTTCTGGCAAGACGACAACGCTGACCGCCATGCTCGACTATCGCAACGAACGCAAGTCGGGACACATCCTGACGCTTGAAGATCCGATCGAGTACATTTTCAAGAACAAGCGATCCATCGTCAATCAACGCGAAATCGGCTCCGACACACGCGCCTTCCATATCGCCCTGAAAAATGCGCTGCGCCAGGCACCTGACTGCATCTTCATCGGCGAAGTTCGCGACAAGGACACGATGGCACAAGCCATTGCCTATGCGCAATCCGGTCACCTCTGCCTTGCCACACTGCACGCCAACAACAGCTACCATGCACTGTCGCGCATCATCAGCCTCTATCCGCTGGAGAATCGCCAGTCCCTGCTCGCCGACCTGGCGGTTACCCTGAAATCGATCGTTTCGCAGCGCCTGACGAAGCGACCCGACGGCAGCCGTTTCCCGGCCGTCGAAATCATGCTGAATTCACGCCATATCGCCGAACTGATCGAGCAGGGCGACATGAGCGGCATCAAGGATGCCATGGAGCAAAGTATGTCGCCGGGATCGCAGACGTTCGAGCAGTCACTCTTCAAGCTGTTCAAAGCGGGCATCATCTCCCTGGAAGAGGCCAAGGCCAACGCCGACTCGGCAAACAACCTGATCTACCTCGTCAACAACGATCAGACCGATGTCATCACTCCATCGGGGTCGGTGAACGGCGCCGCTTTCGACTCCGCCAAGAGTGGCGCCCCACAGGATGCCAGCTTCAGCGAATTCAAGATTTCGATGGCCGAATGAATCCTGTACTTTCCCTGGCCGAGGCGCTGATCGCCAGACCTTCGCTAACACCGGACGACAGCGGTTGCCTGGACTTGCTCGGCGAACGACTGGGCAAGCTCGGTTTCACTCTCGAACGCATCGACGTCAACGGCGTCGCCAATCTTTGGGCGCGGCACGGCACTTCGGTGCCATTGCTGTGCTTCGCCGGTCACACCGACGTGGTACCTGTCGGCAACCGCGAAGCCTGGCAAAGCGATCCCTTCGTCCCGCAGATTCACAATGGCATGCTGCATGGTCGCGGCGCGGCAGATATGAAATCATCATTGGCGGCCTTTATTGTCGCCATCGAACGCTTTCTCGAACGCCAGCCGCAGCCGGCCGGCTCGATCGCCCTGCTGCTAACCTCGGACGAGGAAGGCGACGCTATCGACGGCACGGTGCGCGTCGTCGAAAAACTCAAGGCGCGCAATGAATGCATCGACTACTGCATCGTCGGTGAGCCAACCTGCATCGCGCAGCTCGGCGACACGGTGAAGAACGGCCGACGCGGCTCGCTCTCCGGACATCTGGTTGTCAAGGGCATCCAGGGCCATGTCGCCTATCCGCAACTGGCGCGCAATCCGATACATCAGGCGGCACCGGCACTCGCCGAACTGACCGCCGAGCAATGGGATGAGGGCAACGAATTTTTCCCACCGACAAGTTTTCAGATCTCCAGCATCCACGCCGGCAGCGGCGCCGGTAACGTGATTCCCGGCACTCTTGAGGTTCTCTTCAATTTCCGCTTCGCCACTGCCAGCACACCACAGGGCTTACAGGAACGCGTGCATGACATCCTCGATCGACATGGCCTCGAATATGATCTGTCCTGGAATTACTCGGGCAAGCCATTTCTCACACCGCGTGGCAAGCTGGTTGCCGCACTTGATGAATCGATTCGTGCAGCCACCGGCGTCGCCATGCAGCTATCGACAACCGGCGGCACTTCGGATGGACGCTTCATCGCCGATATCTGTAGCGAGGTTGCCGAATTCGGTCCACTCAACGCAACGATCCACAAGGTTGACGAATGTGTCGCTGTTGCCGATCTCGAACCGCTCGCTCGCTGTTACGAAGGCGTGCTGGAGCGACTTCTCACCAAGTGATTTGCGATGAATGAACTGCTCGACGAACTGCACACTCTGCGCGACTGGCTGCGTTATGCCGTCAGCGGCTTCAACGAAGCCGGACTATTTTTCGGCCACGGCTGCGACAACGCCTTCGACGAGGCCGCGTTTCTGATTCTGCATACGCTGCATCTGCCGCATGACCGGCTCGAACCGTTTCTCGATGCACGACTAACGCGCACAGAGCGCCTCAAGGTGCATCACATTCTCCAGCAGCGTATCGCCAGACGCCTGCCGGCCGCCTATCTGACCCACGAAGCCTGGCTCGGCGAATTTCGCTTCTACGTCGATGAACGTGTGATCGTGCCACGCTCCTATTTTGCCAATCTGCTCGAAGAAAATTTTGCACCCTGGCTCGAAGACCCGGAAAGCGTCACGGATGCGCTCGACTTGTGCACCGGCTCGGGCTGCCTGGCGATCCTGATGGCGCATACATTTCCCGATGCACGCATCGATGCCGTCGATCTGTCGCCGGATGCTCTGGCGGTCGCGCAGCGCAATGTCGCCGATTACGCTCTCAGCGAACAACTCACGCTGATCGAATCCGATCTGTTTGCCAAGCTGGATAAACGGCGCTATGACCTGATCGTTTCCAATCCACCTTACGTCACCGCTGCGTCAATGGCGGCGCTCCCTCCAGAATACCGCCACGAGCCTGCGCTGGCACTGGCGGCGGGCGAGGATGGTCTGGATATCGTGCGACGCATCCTCAGCGACGCGAAAAAACATCTCAAACCGCACGGTCTGCTCGCCGTTGAGGTCGGTCACAATCGTGATCTAGTCGAACAGGCCTTTCCGGACATTCCGTTGACATGGGTCGACACGGCCGACGGCGAAGGCAAAATTTTTATTTTGCATCGCGAGCAACTGCCGCATTGATCGCGAGTGGGTCACAGGCACTCGTAAATTCCCGCAGCACCCATCCCGGTACCGACGCACATGGTCACCATGCCGTATTTGAGTTTGCGACGCCGCATGGCGTGAATCACGGTTGCGGAACGGATCGCGCCGGTCGCACCGAGCGGATGACCCAGCGCAATCGCGCCACCCATCGGATTGACCCGGGCCGGATCAAGATGCAGATCCTGCATGACCGCCAGCGACTGCGCGGCAAAGGCTTCATTCAACTCAATCCAGTCGATCTGTTGCTGCGTAATGCCCGCCGCCCTGCATGCCGCCGGGATGGCTTCCTTCGGGCCGATACCCATGATTTCCGGAGGTACGCCGCGTACCGCGAAGGAAACAAAGCGGGCCAGCGGTGTCAGATTGAATTGTTTGAGAATTTTTTCGCTGACCAAAATCAGCGCGCCGGCACCGTCGGACATCTGCGAACTGTTGCCGGCAGTAACCGAACCTTTTGCCGCAAACACCGGCTTCAGTTTGGACAGCGCAGCCAGACTCGAATCGGCACGTGCACCTTCATCCTGGATAATCGTGCGGGTATGCAGATCGATCTGCCCCGTCGCCAGATTCGGCGTACGTTCGACGATCTCAACAGAGGTTGTCTCGTCGACAAATTCACCCGCCTGTTGGGCGGCAATCGCCTTTTGATGTGAAGCCAGCGCGAATTCGTCCTGTGACTCGCGACTGACCTTCCATTGTTGGACAACCTTCTCGGCAGTCAGACCCATGCCGTAGGCCATGCCTATATTTTCATCCTTGAAGATGTTCATGTTCATTGATGGATGGTGGCCCATCATCGGCACCATCGACATCGACTCGACACCGCCGGCAATCATCACTTCGGCCTCGCCGACACGGATGCGGTCGGCCGCCATCGCCACCGCTGTAAGACCGGAAGCGCAATAGCGATTGATGGTCACACCAGCCACGGTCTTCGGCAGGCCGGCCAGCAGCACCGCCATGCGCGCAACGTTAAGCCCCTGCTCGGCTTCGGGGAAAGCGCAGCCGATAATCGCATCCTCGATCAGTTGTGGATCGAGATTCGGTACCTGCGCCAGCGCCGACTGAAGGACACGCACCAGCAAATCATCGGGACGAGTCATCCTGAAAGCACCGCGCGGCGCCTTGCCGATCGGTGTGCGGGTGGCGGCGACGATGTAGGCATCCTGCAAAATTTTGCTCATGTTCATTCTCCTGATTGATCTGCCTGGGCCTAGTTGCGTATCGGCTTGCCGGTTTGCATCATGCCCATGATGCGTTCCTGGGTCTTCGGATGCCTGAGCAGTTCCATGAAAGCCTTGCGCTCAAGATCGAGCAGCCATTGTTCATCGACCAGGCTACCCTGATCGACATCGCCACCCGAGACAATTTCGGCGATCAGCGTGCCGATCTTGTAATCGTGTTCAGAAATAAAACCACCGTCGCGCATGTTGAGCAGTTGCGCCATGATCGTCGCGATGCCGTAGCGTCCAGCCACCGGCACCCGCTTGCGCTGCGGCGGTCGATAGCCAGCCTCGTACATCGCTCGCGCCTCGACCTTGGCGACATGCAGCAGTTCATAGGGATTGAGAACAATGATGTCGCTGGCCGAAAGGTAGCCCATCTGCTGCGCTTCGTACGCCGATTTAGCGACATTGGCCATGGCCGCGTTGAGGAAATAATTCTTGAGGAATTGCAGCAGGTCGTTGCCACGTGCCTCGGCTGCCGCACGCAGCGCGGCCTCCTTCAGACCGCCGCCGGCGGGCACCAGACCGACGCCGACTTCGACAAGACCGATATAGGATTCGAGACAGGCGACACGACGCGATGCGTGCATCAGCAACTCGCAACCGCCGCCGAGCGCCAGCCCCGCCACCGCCGCCACCACCGGTACATTGGCATATTTCATGGACAGATGCGCCTGTTGCAATTGGGCAACGATCGGTTCGAGGGCATCGACGCCGCCCGACATGAATAGAGGTAGCATAGCCTGCAAATCCGCTCCAGCGGAGAACGCGCCGCCTTCCGCAGCATCGGTATTCCAGATCACCAGCCCCTGGTAATTCCGCTCGGCCTCGGTGATGGCTTTCGCCAAGCCGTCAATCACGATATTGTTGATGACATGCATCTTGGTTTTCAGGGAGAGCACCAGGACTTCATCATCCTGATGCCAGATGCGTACTGCGTCGTCTTCGAAGAAAGTGCTGCCGATCGTCCGTCCGTCGGCAACACCGTCACCGATCAACGATGCGCGGCAGACCTGGCGCTGATAAACCGGTAACCCGGAACGCGGCACATCGGTATGGCGCGATGCCGACCAGGAACCTGCCGGGCCATGCACTCCGCTGCGACCGTCAAATACCCAGGCCGGCAGAGGCGCATTGCAAAGCGCCTTGCCGGCATCGATGTCTTCCTTGATCCAGCCGGCGACGCGCTGCCAGCCAGCCGCCTGCCAAATCTCGAACGGACCCTGGGTCCAGCCGTAACCCCAGCGCATGGCGAAGTCGATATCGCGTGCATTGTCGGCGATCTCCGCCAGATGCACGGCGATGTAATGAAAGGCATCGCGGAAAATCGCCCAGAGAAACTGCGCCTGCGGATGCGTTGATTCACGCAGGCCAGCCATGCGCTTGAGCGGATCCTTTTCCTTGAGCAGCCGCACCACGACTTCGTCACCCTTGCCGCCGGCTGCGACATATTCGCCGCTAACGAAGTCGATGCGCTGAACTTCCTTGCCGACCTTTTTATAAAAACCCGCTCCGCTTTTTTGACCAAGCGAACCGGCTGCAATCAATCTGGACACGACATCGGGCGTTTTGAACAGCGGATAAAAAGGATCGTCCTGCAAAGTATCCTGCATCGTCTTGAGAACATGCTGAACGGTATCCAGGCCGACAACATCGGTGGTGCGGAAGGTCCCGGATTTGGCCCTGCCAAGCCGGGCGCCGGTCAGATCGTCGACCACGTCGCAGGTCAGACCAAACTTCTCGGCCTCATGGATGATCGCCAGAATGCCGAAGGCGCCGACGCGGTTGGCAATAAAGTTCGGTGTGTCCTTCGCGCGCAGAACGCCCTTGCCCAGTGTGCTGGTCAGAAAGCTCTCGAGCCGGTTGAGAATTTTTGGACGTGTCGCCGCAGCCGGAATCAGTTCAGCCAGATGCATGTAGCGCGGTGGATTGAAGAAATGCACACCACAAAAACGCTCCTTCAGATCGGCGGAAAAGCCCTCGGACAATGCAGCGATCGACAGCCCCGAGGTATTCGTGGCGAAGATGGCATCGGCAGCAAGATACGGCGTGACTTTCCGGTAAAGATCATGCTTCCAGTCGAGGCGTTCGGCAATGGCTTCGATGACCAGATCGCAGCCTCGCAGCAATTCGAGGTCGTCCTCGTAATTGGCAATCCCGATCAAGGCCGCATCGTCCTTGTTGCCGAGTGGCGCAGGATTCAGCTTCTTCAAATTCTCGATGGCACGTATAACAATGCCATTCTTTGCGCCCTCCTGCGCCGGCAGATCGAACAGCACTACCGGCAGCCGTGCATTGACACAGTGCGCTGCAATTTGCGCCCCCATCACACCGGCGCCGAGCACGGCAACTTTCCTGACGATGGGTTCTTTCACGATTAACTCTTTCACGATTGGGCCTCCTTCAGAATGACTCGGCATCGAGATCAAGCAGATTCGCCGCGCCTGAGCGCGCCTGGAGAATCAGCATGGCGGTTTCCGGCAGCAGCCGGGCATAGTAGAAACGTGCAGTGGCCAGTTTGGCCGTGTAGAAGGGATCACCAGACGCAAGCTTGGTCAGAGCAATTTTCGCCATGCGCGCGAACAGCCAGGCAAAGACAAGATGTCCAACGATGCGCAGATAAGGCACAGCAGCAGCCCCCACTTCATCCTGATTCTGCATGGCCTTCATGCCGAGTTCCATGGTCAGTTTGCCGACGGTCTTGCCGAGTTCGGCGAGTGGTCCGACAAACTCGGCAAGCGCCGCATCGCCAGCATTCGCGACAACAAACGACTCGATCAACTCACCGAACTTGCGCAACTTCGTACCATTGTCCATGAGGATCTTGCGGCCAAGCAGATCGAGCGCCTGAATGGTATTGGTGCCTTCGTAGATCATGTTGATGCGCGCATCGCGTAGATATTGCTCCATGCCCGATTCGCAGATGTAGCCATGACCGCCGAACACTTGCAGACATTCCGACGTAGCAATCCAGCCGTTATCGGTCAAAAAAGCTTTCGCAACCGGCGTCAGCAGCGCCACCAGATCGGCAGCCTCCTGCCGCACCGTGGCATCGGGGTGGCCGAGCTCCTTGTCGATCAGCAGGGCAAGAAACGAGGTAAAGGCGCGACCACCCTCTGCGTAGGCGCGCGCGGTCAGCAGCATGCGCCGCACGTCGGGGTGAACGATGATCGGATCAGCCGGCTTGTCGGGTGCCTTGACGCCGGACAGGGAGCGCATCTGGGTACGCTCCTTGGCATAGGCCAGGGCATTCTGATAGGCAACTTCGCTGAGTCCCAGGGACTGCATGCCGACACCCAGACGCGCCGCATTCATCATGATGAACATCGCGTTGAGGCCCTTGTTTGGCTGACCGATCATCCAGCCGGTCGCGCCATCGAGGTTCATCTGACATGTTGCGTTGCCGTGAATGCCCATCTTCTCCTCAAGAGCACCGCAGG
>DAOLZE010000057.1:0-11806 GCA_035426125.1 Rhodocyclaceae bacterium | reverse complement strand
GCAGGACCAGCGGCAGCTTTCGATAAAAATTGCCACTGGCCGGTCCTGGCCGGGTGCCGTATTACAGTTCGGCGCGGCCAATGGCCGGACCTGGCAGGAAACCTGCCGTTCAGGCGAGAAACTGGATTCCGGATCGCCAAAGGCCGTTTTTGCTTCTCGTAACCAATAGGCGACCGGCAGCTTCCATTTCTTGCCAGTGACTCCTTAGGGCACGCAAGAGCCACCCGAGCAATTCAAGGCTGAGCGGCAGCAAGCGGAGTGGACCGGCCGCTGGCTATGCATTTGTCAGCAGGCCGGAAACAGTCAAAATCTGCCGCTGACACAGGAAGGTGTTCGCCACCATAGGCACGGTCGGCTTTCAGCCGGTTTGCTGCCATTCAGGTTTCCAGCCCGTTCGACAGCAGGGTGCCAAAGGAGCCTGTCGCGTTTTGTTGAAGCGGACACTCAACGCTTGCGTGAAGGATTAGTTGCCACGGAGTGGTGAGAGAAGCCGCCGGTAAATGTACTTCAGCAATGAAAGACGACGCCCAGGTCGCTTCGCGTCAGCGAGGCGCAGGAAGTCGTACAGACCTTCATCTTCCAGTGATGTAAAAGCTTGGACACTAGACAACGTCGCTGGTAACGGAGTTGTATCTAGCAGGATGGGAACGATCGGCTTCGCAAGTCTGAGAGCGTGCCGCCACTCCTTCTCTACCCATGCCGAGTCCATGCTATTCCGTGACCAAAGTAATATCAGCCACTTGCTGGACTCAATTGCATCGAGTATGGCTTCCGGGAACTGGTCTCCAGGCTTGAGACCGGATTTATCGATCCATACCTGTGTGACCGAGGCATTGACTAGCTTCAGCAATCGCTCGACGTGATCTGCATCCTCGCGCGCATAGCTGACAAAGATGCTTAGCTGCTGTTGCTCTCTTATATGCTGCAAAACAATGTCGGGAGCGTTGATCCAGTCTGTACAGCGATGGAAGGTGCACGTATCGTTGAGTGCTGGACACTTTGTATTGTCGAATGACACGATGAGCTTGGGTGTCCGTGACCTCAGCGCTGCCTGCCACTCTTCGAGACCCTCTGGACTCTCAAAATACTCTCGATTGACCAGAAGAACGGTAAGTTGTGACTGCCTCATCAGAGATACCATTTGGTCGGCGAATTTGCCCTGCAGAGCAAAATCAAACCAAGCAACAACACCCTCCTCACGAAGCCGGACTTCGACCATATCAGCATGCGCAGCTAGGCTACGCGGGAAGAGGAGAAGCACGTTCACTGGCGGCTAACAATTGACATGAACTGCCTGCGGAGGCCGAAGGCCGGAACAGGTCTGCTCGATGGACTGTTAGTCACCGTGTTCCTTAACGCTGGATGGAAGCACCGTAAAGTCACACGTTTGTGGACGATGCTTCATCGCGTTATGCGGAGCCTCTGGGGGTGCAACAAGCTTTCGCGTCGTCAAATCCAGCCACCAGCCCGCACTCGTAACGCGTGTGCAAAGTGTCCCATCCAGACGGAAAATTTCGTTTCGCAAGAGAAATCGGCTTCCGTCGTCAGAGTGACCCGCGATAGCTAATGTCACCGTGATTTCCTGCAGCAGGCTGACTTCCTTGCGGTATTCCACTTCATCCTTCATGACGACCGGGCCAAGCCTAAGGCGCGAAAACTCTCCCATCGGAATGCCGTTTTCCGAGAAGAACGTCATTCGTACGTCGGCTGATTTGTCGAGGAAGGCCGTGTTCTTCATATGCGAGTTGAAGTCCATGTCGGCCTAGCTCGCGAAAAGTTGCTTTGAGTACAAGTGATTTTTCTCGATTAGGTGATGGGTATTGGTGATGGCTAGCAGTTGGTCAAACGCAAGAACGTCCGAACCATTGCCAATTGTAGCGATGCGATGGAATTGCCCCAAGGTGCAAAATGACATAGAGATTACCTCGGCCGGGTCTCCTTATCAATCAAGAATCATACGTACACCGCCAGTGTCTGCTGTTGAGAGATTTCTTGGGTGGCCGGTCATGGCCGGATGCCGAAGTCAAAGTTGGCGCAGCTAATGGCCGCACCTTGTTGCACACCTGCCGTTCCGGCAAGAAACTGGATTGCGGATAGCTAAAGGCTGCTTTTGAACTTCGGGGCCAACCAGAGGACGGCAGCTTCCAATTTCTGTCACTGACGGCTTCACCCAAGAGACCGACCTCTCCTCGGATTCATTGCCGGAAAGCGGTCATCGAGATTCCGATTCTCGGAAGCGGCCGTTCCCCGCAGGCAGGAGCGTGCCCATTCCGGCCATCCAGCTTTCTCAAGAGCTGCCGATCAGCCAAGCCTAGGTTTTTTGAACTTGAATGCTCCGAAGCCGACGTTGGCGACCTCACCCAACCGGCCATAACCTGCCGGTGAGAATGTTGCTCCCAATGCGGACATTCAGCCGAGGCCTTGCTCTATAGCGGCCATTGGCACACTCATCTGGCAACTCGACCCAATGTAAGCCCTCAGGCTATGGAAGAGCTGAAATTAAACATCTGGCTTGATGGGACGCGTAGCCCACGAGCAAAGCCCCAAGGGCCGCAGCACTCACATGGTTCGCCGCTCCTATCCAGATAGCGAACGCAATCAGCCCAACAACATTCCGGTTCATTGACTTGTTGCCTCACAGAGTGCCAGTACGGCGTAATATAACGCCCTGTTAGCTCACCACATGAGCCAGGGAAAGCATGGACCGCACCGAACGCTTCTACAAGATTCACCAGATGCTGGAAGACCGCAAGCTGGTGCCGACTAGGGCCTTTGTTGAGACCCTGGGCGTTTCACTGGCCACCTTCAAGCGCGACCTGGCCTACATGCAGAATCACCTGCATGCGCCCATCGTTTACGATCACCTGGCCGGCGGCTATCGTTTTGAACAGGCCTCCGGTATTGGGCCGAAATACGAACTACCTGGCCTCTGGTTCAACGATTCGGAAATCCATGCCTTGCTTGTCGCCAAGCATCTCCTGGAAGAAATCCAACCGGGCGTGCTGGAACCCCATATCAAGCCCCTGATCAGCCGTCTGGAGAGCCTGCTCGACAGTACCGGCCATTCCAAGAATGAAATCGAGCAGCGTATCTTCATTGTTCATCCTGGACGGCGTTCTGTGGATGGCACGCTGTTCGCACTCTGTGCGACGGGGCTCCTGCGGCGGAAGCAGGTGCGCATTCAGCATCGGAGCCGCTATACCGGCGAAACCAGCGAGCGGCTCCTGTCGCCGCAGCGTCTCGTCTATTACAAGAACACCTGGTACCTCGATACCTGGTGCCACACGCGGAATGCGGTCCGCAGCTTTTCCGTCGATGCCATGGTGCAGGTGGTCATCCTCGATGATCCGGCCAAGGATGTCGCGAAGGATGAGCTGAACGCCATCCTGGACGTGGGTTACGGCATCTTCGCCGGCAGGAATGTGCAGTGGGCCAAGCTGAAATTCACGCCCTATCAGGCGAAATGGGTGGCCACCGAACGCTGGCACGCCGAACAGCGCAGCAGCTTCGAGGACGACGGGAGCTACCTGCTGGAGATTCCTTTTTCGCAGGATTCCGAGCTGGTGATGGACATCCTGCGCTATGGGGCTGATGTTGAGGTGCTGGAACCAACGGAGTTGCGGGAGAAGGTAGCCGGGCGATTGAAGGCTGCTATGGCGAGGTATCGGGGGTAGCGCACGTGGCGAGCCTTTTGTGCGCTAGGCTTCAGTACAACACAGAATGGTAGGAAAAACCGTGGAATGGCCAGAATACAAACTCGTTATCGAACCACACGAACACCGTCAGTTTGGCGCCGGCGTTATTGTTCGCCAAGGCCCCGAAGACACGGATTGTTATTTTGCCCGAGACTGGAGACTGCCGGAACACGAGGAGCTCCTTAGTCGAATTGTCGACGCATGCGTGAAACGCGGACTAATTCATTTGTTGTCCGAGAACGCTCCCCAGTCGGATCGTCGAGGAATTAACGGGGACGGGGTTCGCTATATTGGATTCGGCCAATTTTATGGCCGTGGGCGGGCGCCTGCATGGGACTGTACTTTTGATTCACGCGTCTATGGCGGCCTAAAGGAATTTGTTGTGAATAGGCGTTATGAACCGGTTTTGCTAGCAGCCTTCGGTGACACTTATAAATCAGTTGTTCGACCTGAATCAGGCGGCGGCCAACATCTCCTGGTGAAACTCAGCCGCTTGGAAAGTGCTCTCGACGCCGTCGTGGGAAAAATCTCCAGAACTACAGGACTCAAGCCAATGAACACCATTCTCTACGGCCCGCCGGGCACCGGTAAAACCTACAACACTGCAGAGCGAGCCGTAAAGATTTGCGACCCCAGTTTTTCCGGGGGCAGGGCAGCCATGATGAGTCGTTACGGCGAACTCTCGGAAAAAGGACAAATCGCTTTTGTAACCTTTCACCAATCATTTGGTTACGAAGACTTTGTCGAAGGAATCCGCCCAACTACGGAAGGTGGCAACATAGCCTATGCCATCAGGAAAGGCGTTTTCCTAGAGATCGCAATGGCAGCCTGCGAAAACTATGTGGTGTCCGAAAGTGCACCGCCCGATGTGAGAAATGTAGCTCTAGATTTTGATGCGGCGTTTTTGGCGCTGCTGGAAAGTATTAACGCCAGCCAAGTCTTCGTTGAACTTAGCAATGACTATCGCTACCAACTTGTCGAGGGAAACGGATCAGCAAATACTCTCCTGTTAGAGGACCCCCAAGGTCTTCGGACCTCTAGGAAGCCGATTCACAAACATCACCTCCGAAACCTTTGGCAGCACAGGGAAAAGATCAGGAGCATTGCGGACGTCAAACAGTATTCGCCGCACTGCCCAAATCCGTCCTACCATCGTGCCGTACTAAAAAAAATGCAGGGAAATAACCCCGCACATCTTCAGGGGGGTGGGGCAACGGAACCCAAACCAACAGAAAATTTTTGTTTGATCATCGATGAAATTAACCGGGCGAATATCTCGAAGGTATTTGGCGAACTCATCACTTTGCTTGAAGAGGACAAACGGCTTTGGGCAGTCAATCAGATCAAGGTGACACTGCCATATTCAGGCGAGGAATTCGGAATCCCGCCTAATCTATATGTACTGGGAACGATGAACACAGCAGATCGTTCCATTGCGCTGCTCGACATCGCTTTACGACGACGCTTCAACTTCGTGGAGATGGAACCGCAGCCCGATCTGCTGGATAGAAACGTCGAAGGCGTCAACCTCGCTGAGTTGCTTACCAAAATCAATATCCGCATTGAATTCCTGCTCGACCGCGACCACAGAATCGGCCATGCCTATTTCATGAACATTAAGTCAATTGAAGACCTGAACGATGTCTTCAGGAACCGGATCATTCCGCTGCTCCAGGAATATTTCTACGACGACTGGCAACGGATTGTGCAGGTTTTGGCGACACGGGAATCAGGCGGAAAAGCCTGCAGCGCATTTATCACGGAAATTTCGGCACCAAAAATACCAGGGGTTGAACCGGACCGACTTGGCAGCCGCTATCGCGTAAATGCAGAAAAAACAGAAAAAGGATTCACCGTCACGGATTATCAACATATCTACAACCCCGAGTCTAACAATGCTTCTGCCGCTGAATAATCGCACCATCTACGCTTCGCTCTGTTACTAGGGGCGGGTTGATGGCAATGGCATCGCGCACCTTCAACCGCTGTCTGACGTGACTGTCATCGCTGTCTTTGAGCACGACAAGCTGGCTCTGTCTGCGGCTCAGGCACGTCGACTCGATGAGTGTCACCATCTCTTGCCCAACGGAGCCGTAACGTGGGAGGGCCCGCACACAGTGCGGTTTTCCCAGTTTTGCGGTTTGCTCCCCTTGGGCGAAGATGTTCTTGAAATCCTTCCTAAGATGGATCGCTGTGCTTCTGCTGCCCAGGGACGTACGGCATTGCTCAAAATGCTGGCCGAAACTGGGCAGATTGACGCTGATTCCTGCGGTGACGCGGCGGCAGATACGCAACAAAATCTGCTAGACCTGTTCATCGCTCTCTTTGCCAGGGAAGCGTTGGGGCTAGCGCGCCAAGGGCTGTTTCGGCAGTACCAAACTATTGACGCTGACCTGCCTCTCGTACGCGGTCGGCTGCACACAGCACGTATGGCTGCGCAGGGGCCGGCGCGCATGCATATTTCGCCCTGCCAGTTTGACGAATTGACGGTAGATAACCAGGTCAATCGGATCATCAAGGCAGCAGCACTGTGCGCGTGGCCGGTAGCGAAATCCGGGGAGGCTCGCCGCCTGGTGCGCGAGGTTCTTTTCCTGCTCGATGAAGTTCAGGGCGTGTCAGGAATTCGCGCCGCCGACATCGGCAAGCTGACGCAAACCCGTCAATCCAAGCGTTACCGGAAAATTATTGCCCACTGTCGGTGGTTGCTTGATTGCTTGGCGCCCGATCTGCGCGCAGGCGATGCCTCGGGCTGGGGATTGTTGTTTGACATGAACAAGTTGTTCCAGAACTACGTGTTTGCCCGCGTGCGCCGGCAACTGGCTTCGACCGATTTTTCAGTGCGTGCCGAAGAACCCCGGAAGTGTCTATTCGACCAGCCAATGAAGTACCAGCTACGCCCCGACATTGTCATTCAGCGGGGAAGCGTAACGCTGGCGATACTTGATGCGAAGTGGAAAGACCTTGGTGCCGAAGATCCCGCACAAGGGGATGTCTATCAGATGGTTACTTACTGGCAACGATATCAGCCCAAGCGCCTGGTATTAGTGTATCCGCAGTCGACGAGCACCGCCGAGTGCAGGAAATTCGTATGCCAGAATGGCCCGCAATTGGAGGTCTGCTTTATGCAGCTGCCAGGGTTTGAAACTGTTACGGCTTGCCCGCCCTGGGTAAATGAGCTGACGCAAAACCTGTAAAGCGACGGCATCACGGTTGCCGATCACATAACTTCAATTCATTCTGAGAGGCGATCAAGTTACGTGACCTCGAACGCCCAGACGGCAAGACCGATCAAACCAGCTTGATCAGTTTCGTAAAAAAATCGGCAGCGTTCGAGCGCAGCGAATAATCGGCATCGGCCGAAAATGGTGTCTCATGCGGATTCACTTCCACTACAAGCGCACCGGCCTGTTTCGCCATGAGTGGTAGCCCTCCGGCTGGCTGAACGGAGGCCGACGTTCCAACGGTGATTAGCAGATCGGCATTGCGTGCTGCAGCCTCGGCGAAACTGAACAAATCCTCATTCAAAGCCTCGCCGAACCACACCACGTCAGGGCGTACCGGAGCACCGCAGTTTGGACAGGTATCGGGATGCCGCTCGGATTGTTCCCATAATTCAACGAAGCTGCAATGCCTGTGGCAGCGCAGCCGATGAATGGTCCCATGAACCTCGTACACCCGGCTATTGCCTGCCTGCCAGTGGTAACCGTCGATATTCTGGGTGATGACCGTAAAGCGTTTGCCCTTTAGACGCTTCTCCAACCCGGCAATTGCGCGATGCCCGGAATTCGGGGCCTGGCGGTCAACCAATGCTTTCAGTTGAGCGTGCCACTCCCATACGCGCTCAGGGTTGTCTTCAAAGCCCCGAATGCTTGCGACTTCGTTGGGGTCTATGTTGTTCCAGAGACCGGTCGCACCATCGCGGAAGGTGGGGATGCCGCTATCCGCAGAAATACCGGCGCCAGTAAATATGACTATTTCCTTAGCGGCTTTGAGCGTTTTGACGATTTCAAGCAATGGCATCGTGGACTACCAGTAGGTGTTTCAAAAATATCGCCATGGCGAACACTCACGGCGTAACGAAGCAAAGGGGATTGCCGGAGCTTTCATCCAGAGAACTTATGTGCGGCGGGCACTCAGGCACGCAGATTAAGCGGACCCTGGTTGCGAGACCTTCAGCTTTGCTGGGAATTGAATAACCTCATGGGTCTCAGTACCACAGCTGTTTTGGACGTCGCATTCTTGCCGCTGAAAAATGTTCGTTGATCCATCGGCGTCTTTCAAGTGCAATTCGTTGCCAGACAGCAAGAGTACCTTGTCGTCACCGTTGTCTTCCGGAGTGATCGGGAAGTCGGATTCCCAGACATCCCAGATCAGGGCTTCTCCACGAACCGCCCAGCGCCCGGAAAAACTCGTCCGTCCCACCTCTTGGGCCGCTACCGTCCCGACAAATGTCCCGTCGGTGCAGATCTCGTAGGTTGTCGTTGCTCCGTCTGACTGGCTGACCCAGCATCCAGGGAGCAAATTTGCATCAAACGCAGGGTCAATGAAAAGCGGGTCCTCCGCATTCAGCCGGTGCTGTTGCAGGCGCTTCGGTACGTATTCGACGCCATAATATTTCAATGCGTTGACCGCCACCTCGACTCCGCCCTCTGCAGCTTGCTTCAACAACTTTAACGCGATGATCCAATCCCTCTTGACGCCAACGCCCTCGGCAGCCATCCGGCCAAGCCGGTATTGAGCCTGAACGTCCCCCTGTCCCGCAGCGAGCCGGAACCACTCGGCTGCGACCTTGGTATCAGGCTCTACGCCCTCCCCATGAAGAAACATATGACCGAGGATCGTTTGCGCCATAGCATTTCCGCCATCAGCGGCCAGGCTGGCCCAACGTCCGGCTTCCATGAAATCGCGATTTTCGTGTTGTTCGTCCCCCGCGTAATACACCGCAGCCAACCGAGCTTGGGCGCTGATATTTCCTTGATCAGCGGCCCAGCGTAACCAATCACAAGCGATTGCACGATCCTTCGACACTGCCCAGCCAATTAGGTAGCATTCCCCGAGTATCCATTGCCCATTTGAGTCCCCCTGGGCGGCGGCCAAGCGAGCCCACTTGCTCGCCTCGTCAGGGTCTTGAACAACACTGGTGCCAAAAAAATATTCAATGGCCATGATGCCTTGATCAAAGGCTCTGCCGGCTCCAGCGGCTCTCTTCGACCATGCCAAAGCAACGGCTTCACTTTTTTCGCAGCCAAGACCGTTCCAATACTTTCGCGCCAATTCGGACTGAGCCTCCAGGTTGCCCGCTTCGGCAGCCTTCAGGCACCAATCAAAAGCAGCGGTGTCGTTGCGAATGACACCCCCGCCTGATCCGTATAGCCAGGAAAGCAGATACATCCCGTTTGCATCACCTTGGTTCGCGGCTGCGGTGAGCCATTTGACGGCTTCGGTGCCGTCGACCGCGACGCCGTTGTCCCGGGAATAGATTCGGCCCAGGGCGATTTGGGATGCGGCCAGGCCAGCTACCGCCGCTTTACGATGCCAGCGCTCAGCTTCCTCATCGTCCTGCTCAACATCAACCCCTCGTTCATAAAGCCAGCCAAGACAGTGACAACAGGGCGCCTCGCCTGCTTCTGCACCGCGCTTGTACCATTCGATGGCCATTTCCACGGATTTCTCGACCCCGTCGCCTTCCAGGTAGCAGCGCCCGATGTAGCCCGCTGCACTGGTGACCCCGTTGCCCCAGGCTTCCCGGAACCAGTGAAGCAAATCTGGCTGGGAGCTATGTGGGGCCGGCGCTGTGTTGATGTCGAGCAGGCCGAGGCTGATCATGGCTTCCTTGTTGCCGGCTTTTATCGCTTTTTCAAACAAAGCCCTGGCTGCGGGAATATCTCTATTGCTTTCTCGGCCCTCAAAATAAATTCGCCCCAAAGCCATCGTGGCATCTGGGACATCTTTTTCTGCCAGGCTTTTTATGCGCTCAATGGCTTCAAGTGCAGCTTGATCGTTCTCAGCCCTCCAGTACAGGAGTTGCCCCAGTTTCAAGCCAGCCGTCTGGCTGCCATGTTCCAAGGCCATCTGGAAATAGGTGATCGCTTTCCTGATTCGCTCGGGTGCCTGTTTCCCTCGGCAGTAAAAGTCGGCGGCAATCTCGGCAGAATCAGGCTCTCCTGCCACAGCTGCCTGCTCAAATAACGCCAAACCGCCGTCGATGTCACGCTCGATTCCTTCACCCCGAAATTTCATCAAGGCGAGGTTATGGCAGGCACGGATGTCGCCCTTGCTGACAGCACGCTCGTACCATTTCGCGGCCTCAATGAGGTTCCTGACAAGGCCGTTTCCGTTGCTGTAGAACTTGCCCATATGAAACAGTGCCTTGGCATCGCCAGACTCGGCAAGATCACGAATTTCCTCAATGCCTTTCAGGAAATGGAGTTCTTCCGAGGTTTGCGCCCCCAACGTATGTTGGCGACTTTCGGCTTCAGTCAGGTGCGCCGCGTTTTCAGGGCGATGACGCAGGTAGATAGCGAAATCTGCTGGGTTGTTGCTAGCGCAGATAGCATTCCAGAGGATGGTGTCTATGTTGCAGTCGTCGAAATGCACGTTAGGCTCCGATTGGTAGTCTGGCCATTGTGGTATTTCACTGGCTCATGGCGTGCGCTTGTGACCTCGTAGTTGGAAATCACTATGCATTCCCTGTGAAACCCCAGACCTCAGAACTGCAACCGCTGCGCACATGTCGTTCATCCGAGAACTTGGAGTCAGCATCGCTGAATGACCGCTTTCAATTCTGATGCGCGAACGGCGAATGGCTGCTCCAAATTCTCGCAACCGTCGTGAATGGGCACCCAAGAGACCGACCGCTAGTCAGATTTATCGCCGAAAAGCGGCCAGTGAAATTCTGATTCCCGGAAGCCGCCGTTCCTCGCAGGCAGGAGC
Source organism: Rhodocyclaceae bacterium (assembly GCA_035426125.1). Classification (GTDB taxonomy): domain Bacteria; phylum Pseudomonadota; class Gammaproteobacteria; order Burkholderiales; family Rhodocyclaceae; genus Sterolibacterium. Next base: position 1,178 of record DAOLZE010000057.1, on the reverse strand, counting down.
GTGCCCAAAGCGGGAGTAGCCGAGACACGAAAGCGGACGCTCAATGTTTGAAATTCAGTGGCTGCCAACGCGCTGATCACTGGAATGAGAGCTTGCTCCTCACGTGCGGCTCGGACTCGCAGTTCTTGAAAGATCAATGCCTACGGACCTGATGCCCGGCGCACGTCGCAATTGGTGAAGGACCTCAATCTCCAGCTTTTGAAATGAATCATGGCTCGGATGGGGGTAGTTAGGCGACTTAAGCCAATAGACAAGATAAATCCCATGTTGGGCCTTCAGTCGGGTCATGTAGGCAGGGAGTTGAGCCGTGAAGCCGTGGGAGAGATTCGGGCTATCAGCTTTCTTTGCTTCAATTGCAATCTTGGCAAGTCCCGCATTAGATACCGGTGCAACCACCCAGAAGTCTACGTTTCCACCGCCGGAGACTGGCTCACAACTCACATCGAAATTTCTAGCTGCACCATACGAAGCCAAGAATGACGCAACGAGCCGGGAGATTTCTGGCTCATCAAGCGGTCGATCATCGGCGCCTTGTTTCCCCCATACAAAGCGCTCAGCCCCAAATTTCCTTATGTCTTCCTCGCAAAGGTGAAGGCAGTCAAGGACTGTCGCGAAGACGTCATCAGCCGACTTATACGCGGTGCCCACCAAAAGGTTGTGCGCTCTGAGCGAGCGATGAAGCTCCAGTGGCGGAACAGTGTATGGCGTGCGTACTGCTCGCATGTGGCTGTTCATCACACTCCAATCACCGGTCCACGGGGCAATCCCGCAACCGATAGATTCCACGTCCCATTGAATGGCAACGTGAAGGCGATCACCTCCAAGAATCTGCTCACTGTGTTGATATTGGCCGTTTCGCCGGATAAAAACGATTCCTTCGCGGCATCTGGCTTCTAATTCAAAGCCAGGAAAGGACAGCCTAAAAAGTGTCAGGTCATTCTCAAGCAAGCCATCATTAGCTGCAAATTCGACCGTTGCAGCGGTGGCGCAGAAATCTGATATCGAAACGTGGCTCTTTATCTGTTCGAAGAGTTGGAGTGTCGCAGGGCCGAGCGTGTGAGTGTAGTACATAAGACTCAACAGTTATTGGACGGAGCGGCATGGGCCGTTCATGAAAATATTGGTGTACCTATTATGCTTAAGCAGTTCGTAAGCGGGGAAGGAATTTCGTGCAGCAG
>DAOLZE010000056.1:0-11843 GCA_035426125.1 Rhodocyclaceae bacterium | reverse complement strand
GTGGCTTCTACAATGCGGCGGCGCCGGAGCCTCTGTCGATCAGGCAATGGGTGGACGAGATCGGCGCTGTACTTGGTCTCGGCGCCATAATCAAGTTGCCGATCCCACTGCTACCGGTGAAATGGTTGTCGTGGTTGTGTGGCTATCGGCTGCTCGCCAGGGAGCAACTGCTGATGTTGGAGTTGCCGCATGTGTTGTCGATCAATGAATCTCTGGCGATCGCTTGGCAGCCTCGGTTCACGAATGCCGAAATTGTTCGCGATATTGCCCGACATATTGATCGGAGATAGTCGATAGTTGAGAGTAAAACCGGAGCACATACTCTCCGCTCTCGACTACCTTCTCAGCAGGTTCATCGAAATCATACCAATGCCTGGTTTGCCGGTGGGGTTTCGGCCGGGGCCTTGTGGAGCAACAGTGCGCGCCATGTACAAGCGCACATGGAATATTCCGGACGAGCGGGCGCTGAGATCCAGTGGAATCTCCAGTGTTACGGAAGTGGGCGTGCCATTAGCGAAGTGCGCCGTACCCATTCGTACACCGTTCACATAGATGGTGGTTTCTGGCGGCTGCTGGCCGAGTGCTGCAGCACCTATTCCGGTAAGTGTCAGCGACAGCGGGCCTTGTGGCGGCGCTTCCTGCAATAGAGAAACGTTCACCGTATCGCCGTCGATCCAGACGCCCCAGTTAGTTTGCTCTGCCCATCCGATCTGGAAAGACCATGTATAGGTGTCCCAGTTCCCACCACTCCTGAAGGAAACTCCGTCGGGTGGCAACGGCTTGAAGCGGTCCTGGTAAACCAACCAGAATGCCGAAGGGCCGCTGTGATTTGGAATTGGACAGTTTTTGCCGAGATTCAAATAAGCCCAGTCGTCGTCCGCACTGATGCGTCGCACGCCAGGGCGTTTCTCCAGCTCGGCAGGCGTTGCTGCACATTCTGGAATCCAGTTGTTTCGGCCTTGCGGGTGATACAGCAGTTTGCTGATTCTGCCGGGATGTTCGAAGTAATACAGCGTTCCCGGATATGGTGCGAAGGGCAGCGCACTATTTGCCGACGTGCGCACGTTAAAGATAGTGATCTCCGGATTGTAGTATTCCGGGTAGCGCTCAATAATTTGTTTCGTCAGCCAGGAATGCTCGAGCCATTTGGCTTCATAGCCGTTGAAACGATACACGCCCCCGATCCAGATAGCCTGGCAGAGCAGAGCAGGGATGAGGATAACGATCCGTTGGCGGACGGAGGTGTCGCGCAGGAAATAAATCACAGCAAACCAGAGCGGCACCGATCCCCAATAGGCGTACCGAATATACACACGACATCCCGCCACCCAGTTTGCTGTTGACAGCGCAGGAATGGCGATAAGGATGCTGGCGACGACGAAGGCCAGACCAATAAGCAGTGAGCGCCGGCTGGTGCGGTGCATGAATGCAAGAAAACCGGTAACGATGAAGGCTACAAAGAGGATGGCAAGGAGAAACGGCGCACCGCGGATGAGGCCTTGGTCAAAATCGAAATAATACGAGATCAGTCGATGGTGTGAGGCGAGCCCCGCTACGGAAGCACCTTTGGCGACGATCAGGTTCGCTACACCGAAGTGGGCCCAATAGAACAGCGGGGATTGCAGGGTGAAAGCGATGATGGCAGCGACACCGAGGAATTGTGGGACGAGTGCGCGGATCGAAATTTGGCCGTCGCGTACGGCCATGAGGGTGCGCCACGTCCAGAAAACGAGCGCCACACCGATGAGCATTCCAATGGGTGGATTTTGCTGTGCGGCGGTGGCGAAGGCCAATGCAGCAAGGAGAGGACTTTTCCCGAGGAGGAAGACACAGCCGATAACAACGAAGCATGCGCTGAATACCTCGGGTCCCGACCAGTTGAGATAAAATGTTGTGCCGCAGGAGAGGAACATCAGTAGCACAGCGATGCGTGCCCATATCGGCAGGTGTGCCTTGAAGAGGACGATGAAGGCGGCGAGGAGGATCAGCAGCGAGTTGGTGATGAGAAATGAGCGCGCCGACGCAAAGCCGAGAATGCGGGCGGCTGCCAGCGCAGGTACATTGACCAGAGGATAGAGCCAGTAATGGTAGGAATACATCTCCCCATTTTTTGCCCGGTGATAGCAGCCGTTCCATTCATTGCCTTCGTCAATGATTCTCAAGATGAGGTCTAGGCCCTGCACCCGATTGCCCAATTTCGTTTGTTGCAGGGCACGATCATAGGCCAGCATATCTGACTTGCGCATGGCCGGATCTCCGTGTGCCAACAGGGAGTGCGACATCAGAAAGTATTCTGCACCGTCACCTTCAATCGGCGTAACGCGGGCCAGGCTGGCGTTCAGCAGCAGCGCCGCAGTGAGCAGCAGGAATAGCGCAATACACCAGTCGGTGCTGCGACAACAGCACCGAAAAAAAGTGTGAGTCCCTTTTGTCATATTGATGGCATGTGTCGCCGCTCTGGGGAGCGAGGGGTATCGAAGCAAATAATTTCGCAGTTTATTGTGGTCATTGTTCGGGAGGAGGCGTTTGTACATTTACCGAGATCACGCCGATGACTGGTGAACCAGTACCGTGAATCTGCAGCTGGACATGAAAGATTCCCGACGAGCGCGCAAGAAGCTCGGTCGGCATTTTCAATATGATCGTTGTTTGCCCCGACGTGGCGAAGCGTGCGATGCCGATTGGAATACCATTGACATTGACGGCAGCCTCAGTGAATGTTTGACTTGGGGTAGCACGACCGATACCCACCAGTTTCAGGGCCAGAGGACCGCTTGGTGGCTGGGCGAGGATGAACGCGATGTTCGCTACTTTGCCCTCAGTCCAGGTTCCCCAGTCTTCGGTATTGCCCCAGCCAGTCTGGTTTTCCCAGATATGTGCTTCGAAATCGCCGGAGCGCCCAAAGAAGATTCCATTGTCGTCTAGTGCCTTGTAGCGGTCGGAGTAGCTCAACCAGAGTGTGGGTGGGGGCGTACCGTTCTGCAGCGGACATGTTTTGCCAAGATTCAGGTAGGTCCAGCCAAAGTCGGCGGGGATACGTTCGACGCCTGGCCGTTTCTCCAGTTCGGTGGGTGTCGTCGCACACTCGGGGATCCAGTTATTACGGCTTTCTGAGTGATACATCACCTTGCTGATCCGACCGGCATGCTCGAAATAATAAGCTAGTCCTGGTGCCGGCTGAAAGGGTAGGCTCCAACCTCGCACAGCGCGCAGTGAGAAGACATAAGGATCTGGATTGTAATGTTCCGGAAAATGCGCAATGATATATTTCGATAGCCAGTAGTGTCCGACCAGCAGATTCCCGGAAAGTGTTTTTGAACGATGGATATCGATAAGCCAGCCAACCTGGCAGATGATGGCAAGGCTCAGAAGGGCGTTACGCTGACGAGGGGATGTCTCACGGAGAAAGTAAACCGTGGCAAACCATAGCGGTACCGAACCCCAATAGACATATCGCAAGAACAAACGGAATGGGGTTACCCACGTCTGCGTTGTCAACGATGGGACGGCCATGATGATACTGGTGCCGACGAGGGCCAGACCGATGAGCAATGTAGGGAGGGAGCGACGCGCCAGTGCGAGTAGAAATGAGGCAAGAAGGGCGCAGAGCAGAAATGGTGTGCCACGAAAAAGTCCTTGATCGAGATCGAAATAATAGGAGAGCAAACGGTTTATCGTAATAAATTTATTCGATGCAAAATCGAGTGCCGTCAGCAGGCTTGGTACCCCAAAATTCCACCAGTAGAACAGCGGCGCCTGCAAGGCAAACAGGGTGACGGCGGCGGCACCCAGCAGTTGTGACACAAGCTTGCGGAGGGGAATTTGTTTTGCACGTACCACGATGATCAAGCACCATAGCCAGAAACCCAGCGCCACTGCGACGAGAAGACCGATGGGCGCATTTTGCTGGGCGGCGGCAGAAAAAGCGAGTGCGGAAAGGAGTGGGCGCCGTGCAAGCAGCAAGGTAAATCCGACAAGAACGAGGCTGGCCGAGAATACTTCAGGCCCCGTCCAGTCGAGGTAGACGTCTGTGCCACTGGCAAGGAACATCAGCAGTATGGCAATTCGTCCCCAGACGGGAAAGCTTGCCTTATAAAGCAGAACAAAGGCGGCGAGCAGAATAAACAGCGAATTAGTGATCAGGAAGGAGCGTGCCGGGGCGAATTTCAGTAGTGTCATCGCCGCCAATGCCGGAACATTGACCAGCGAATAGAGCCAGTAGTGGTAGCTATACAATTTACCGTTCCTGGCGACGTAATAACCGCCCCATTCAATTTGCGGTGCCTTCAGCGCATCATCGATAAAGTGGGCGACGCTTTTGTTGGCGTGAGCCAAGGCGACAAGATCCTGCCTTTGTAGCGATGGGTCACCATGCATCAGAAAGCCATGCGACATTGGAAAATATTCATTTCCATCCCCCTCGATCGGCGGCGTCGGAGAACACACCACGTTCAGAGCAAGAAATAACGTCAGTAGGGCGAAGATCACCGTTCGCGCATTGATGCGATTTAAAGGGGACCAGTGGCGCTGATCAGAGCTATCTTCGTTCAATTTCTACAGATCTCTTTGTTCGTATATTGGTGGTGAGTACGACATCCAGATGGTGGCTATCCCGGTTGATGCTCCACGTGAAGCGACAGGCGTTCTCGCAGTTTATCGGCGTCGACAACACCGAGCGCAGCCGCTTCAATCCACAGCGCCCGGCCAAGGCTTTTCCACGCTTTGCCACCATGTGTCTGCATGTCTTCTGTGGCACTTTCCTGCATCACCGTCAGCATCAACTGGGATAGTGCGAACAGTTCGAGCATCGCCCTGTCATTCCAGGATAGGTTATGAAATGCGACGCTGACCTCTTTTTGCGGGCCAGCCAAAGCCTTGCGCGCAATTTCGCGAATCTGCAATTCATTATCCCAGTCGAGTCCGAGCGCCACACCCTTGCGCTCGATTTCCAACTCGATCTGCTGGGTTTCCCTGACGTAATTCTCGAAGAGGCTCATCGGGATTTATCCCTTACTTGCGGAGTGTGGTGGCTGATGTTGGCCGGTAGATGTGTAGGTCGTGCGTGGCACGGCACTCAGTGTCGCAGATTTCCTGCGGCAGTCAAGGCGACGATGAAAGCGAGTACCGTCAGCACAACGCCTGCGGCGGTGAGCCACAGGCCGGGCGTCCAGCCACAGGCGAAACTCAGGCCGCCAACGGTCATCAGTAGCGCGCGTGGCCCTCCCAGCTTGCCGAGCGCCTCGCGCAGGCTGGCATGCCAGGCGCTTTGCCGTCCGGGGCGTAGCCAGACCGGTAGCAACTGTGTTGCAGCGCCGCTGACCAGCGGCAGCAGAAAGGCAGCAACGAAGCCACCGATCGCAGCGCGCCCATCGAGAATGCCGTAAATATGTAGCGTGCCGCTGCCAAGCAACGCGAGCAGGCCGAGGCAGGCCAGTCCCAGCGAAGGCGCCGCACCGTGCAGGCAGAATATTTGTCCGGCGAAACGTTGCAGCCAGACGCGCAACATGCGCAGCGGTGCGATGGCGAATAGCACTGCGCCCAGCAGCGCCAGCGGCGCGTAGAACGCCGCTCCACCGGCAATGGCGAGGGCGCCGGCCACGGAAAACTTGAGATCGGTGGCCAGTCGTTGTCCGGCATTTGGATCGCTGCCGCCGGCAGCCGTCGGCAGCAGCACCTGAAGCGTGCCGATGGCTGTCAAGCCGACAAAGCCGAGTAGATTGAGGTGCAGGTGAAACAGGCGTAATGCCGCGTGCTGTGTGGGCCACAATGCCATCGCCGGCACCGCCAGCAGCGCTAATAACAGGCAGGCGAGTGCGGCGAGATACCAGCGCAAGCCAGGATGCGGTGCACCGAGTGTGGCGCGGGCGCGGCGTACGATCCACAGCATCAGGGCCAGTACGGCGCCGCCGGAGAGCAGAAACGCAAGATGACTGGCCGGTGTCAGGCCGAAGTCAAATACGCCGGCAAAAGCCGCTACGATGCATGCTGCACCGAGCCACGCAACGACAGGCACGGCGTGCAACTGTGCCGGTGGCGCACCGCTGCGTGTCAGAACGGGGACGAAATAGGCAATCGCCGCCAGAATTAGCGGCAGGACACCGAGGGCAAAGGCAATGTGGGCGATCGCCTGTGGTGTCAGTCCGCCTGTCAGCCAGATTGCCAGCGCGGCTGCCATCATGACGAGCGCATTGATGGCGAGCGCCGACAGCGACGGCATGAAGCTTATTTCTTGACGAAGTCGATAACGATCTGGCCGGGGACACGTTCCTGATAGGCGATTTCAACATGCTCGCCATAACGTTGGTCGATCTGGTGCAGCAGCGGCAGCGGATCGTGATCGTTGCAGAAGCGCATGGTCTCGCCCGGTTGCAGTGCATCGAGGGCCCCGAAAATTGCAGCATGACGGAAACGCTTGGCGATGCCGCGTGCGTCAAAAGGATAGATCGCCGAAGGATCGGAATGATTGCAGGCGTGGATGTGACCAGACATGTGTGTCTCCTGAAATGGATTATGAAAGACCGTATATTATCCACCGGATGGTACCGGTAGGAATTGACTTGTATCAGTTAAAACAGGAAGTTATTACCTTGTCTGGAGTGTGGGCATGGTGTGTGGTTTCAGCCTTCCAGACTGTCCATATGGTTGGAGCGTTATTGATTGAGGGTATGGCGCTTTATGCGTCTCACATGGCTTTCGAGTGTGCAAGGATTTCTTTTGACGAGTCCGTACAATTCGAGTTCCATCTCATATACCAAGTACGTTAGCCCACATTGGTTCTGTTTCGGTAATTGCTGTATTTGTCGAACCGAGCGACGCATGTGGTGTGCAAGATCGGCCAGTTTTTGCGATAGCGGGGAATCCTCTCCGGATATTGAAATCATGCGCAGTGACCTCCGTAAATGAGTTGTTCAAAATATACGGCACAGCTTGCCGCTGAGCAGACAAAGCTGCGATATGCGGTGTGTGAGTGTATGTTCAAGTGCAGCGAAACGAAACGCATCATGGCACCATGAAGACACGCCATGTTCAATTTGTCGATGGATTTCGCTTGCCTGTCTTGCGTGGTTTAACAGGGCGGCGTGCGGATATTCTTGTATCAAGCAGCTTCGCCAGATATTCGCCGGTTGGACTTTCGTTGACCGCAGCAACCTGTTCGGGCGTACCGGTAGCGATAATGCGGCCACCACCATCACCACCGGCCGGGCCGAGATCGACAATCCAGTCCGCCGTCTTGATGACATCCAGATTGTGCTCGATGACGACGATGGTGTTGCCGTGGTCGCGCAGGCGGTGCAGAACGGTGAGCAGCATTTCGATGTCGGCGAAGTGCAGCCCGGTGGTTGGCTCGTCGAGAATGTAGAGGGTGCGGCCGGTGTCGCGTTTCGATAGTTCCAGTGCCAGCTTGACGCGCTGCGCCTCGCCGCCGGAGAGTGTGGTGGCGCTCTGACCAAGGGTGATGTAGCTCAGTCCGACATCCATCAGGGTTTGCAGCTTATTGGCGACGACCGGCACGGCGTCGAAGAATCCGCGCGCATGCTCGACGGTCATGCTGAGGATGTCGTGGATGGTCTGGCCCTTATAGCGGATCTCCAACGTCTCGCGGTTGTAACGCTTGCCGTGGCAGATGTCGCAGGGGACGAAGATATCGGGCAGGAAATGCATCTCGACCTTGATCATGCCGTCACCCTGACAGGCTTCGCAGCGGCCGCCCTTGACGTTGAAGCTGAAGCGTCCCGGTCCGTAGCCGCGTTCGCGCGATTGCGGCACGCCGGCGAACAGCTCGCGGATCGGCGTCAGCAGGCCAGTGTACGTCGCCGGATTGGAGCGCGGTGTGCGGCCGATCGGCGACTGGTCAACATTGATGACCTTGTCGAAGAATTCGAGGCCGATAATTTCATCATGTGCTGCCGGCTCTGCACTCGAACCGTAGAGGTGGCGCGCTGCGGCAGCGTAGAGCGTGTCGTTGATCAGCGTCGACTTGCCCGAGCCGGAGACGCCGGTGATGCAGGTGAATAAGCCGACCGGCAAATCGAGCGTGACATTCTTCAGATTATTGCCGCGCGCATTACGGATTTGTAACATGCGTTCGGCATTAATTGGCGTACGTTTTTCAGGCACAGCGATTTTTTTGCGTCCGGAAAGATAAGCCCCGGTCAACGATTCGGTACATGCCGCTACCTGCGCTGGGGTCCCCTCGGCGACTATGCGACCGCCGTGCTCGCCGGCACCGGGACCCATGTCGACGACATGATCGGCGGCCTCGATGGCTTCCTGGTCGTGTTCGACGACGATCACCGTATTGCCCATGTCGCGCAGATTCATCAGGGTTTGCAGCAGGCGCGTGTTGTCACGTTGATGCAAGCCAATCGAAGGTTCGTCGAGTACGTACATTACGCCGGTGAGGCCGGAGCCGATCTGCGAGGCCAGGCGGATGCGCTGCGCCTCGCCGCCGGAGAGTGTTTCCGCCGAGCGGTCAAGCGACAGGTAATCGAGGCCGACGTTGATCAGGAAGGAAACGCGGCTGACGATTTCCTTGACGATCTTTTCTGCCACCTGTGCCTTGTGGCCGGTGAGCTTGAGTCCGATAAAGAATTGTCGGCAGGCGTCCAGCGAGAGGGCGCTAAGTTCGGCCAATGCGCGTCCACCGACGAAGACGTGGCGCGCCTCGCGGCGCAGGCGCGTGCCGGCGCATTCCGGGCAGGGTTTGCTGTTGAGATATTTGGCGAGCTCCTCACGAACCATCTGCGAATCGGTCTCGCGATAACGGCGCTCGAAGTTGTGCAGGATGCCTTCAAAGGGATGGCTGCGCTCGAAGCGACTGCCCTTCTCGTTGAGATAGCGGAAGCGGATGTCCTCGTTGCCGGAACCGTGCAGCACGATGTCGCGGATCTTCTGCGGCAGTTGGTCGAATGGTATGTTGATGTCGAAGGCATAGTGCTCGGCGAGGCTTTCGAGCATCTGAAAATAAAACTGATTGCGTTTGTCCCAGTTGCGGATGGCGCCGGCCGCCAGCGACAGATGGGGGTAGGCGATGATGCGTCCGACATCGAAGAACTGAATCACACCGAGACCGTCGCACTCGGGGCAGGCGCCCATCGGATTGTTGAAGGAAAACAGGCGCGGCTCCAGTTCCTGCAAGGCATAGCTGCACACCGGGCAAGCGAAGCGCGAGGAAAACAGGTGTTCTTTATTTGAGTCCATCTCCAGAGCAATGGCGCGGCCTTCGGCATGGGTCAGGGCCGTCTCGAAGGATTCGGCAAGTCGCTGGCGAGCGTCGGGACGCACCTTGAGTCGATCCACAACCACATCAACCGTATGCTTTTTTGTCTTGGCGAGCTTGGGCAACGCATCCATTTCGTAAATCGTGCCGTCCACGCGCAGACGTACGAAGCCCTGGGCGCGCAGCTCGGCGAATAGTTCGAGCTGTTCGCCCTTGCGGTTGGCGACGACCGGCGCCAAGATCATCAATTTGCTGTCTTCGGGCAGCGCCAGCACGGTGTCGACCATCTGCGCGACACTTTGCGCTTCCAGCGGCAGATCATGTTCAGGGCAATGTGGCGTACCGGCGCGAGCGAAGAGCAGGCGCAGGTAATCGTGCACTTCAGTGACCGTACCGACGGTCGAACGTGGATTGTGCGAAGTGGCTTTCTGCTCGATGGAAATCGCCGGCGAGAGACCCTCAATCAGGTCGACATCGGGCTTCTCCATCAACTGTAAAAACTGCCGTGCGTAGGCCGACAGTGATTCGACATAGCGGCGCTGGCCTTCCGCATACAGCGTGTCGAAGGCCAGCGAGGATTTACCAGAACCCGACAGTCCGGTAATCACCGTCAGTCGATTGCGCGGCAGGTCGAGGTTGATATTTTTGAGGTTGTGCGTGCGCGCACCGCGAATTTTGAGCAAGTCCATGATGAGGCAACGAGTAACAATGGGTAACAAGAGATAACAAGTGGCAGGCGATGCAGGAATGGCCTGTTAATATACGCAATTCGCTCCGCCTTCACCAAGCTTGTTTTGCATTTGCCGAATTTTCCCATGACTGTCCACGCGACCGACAAGATGTCCAAGGCCGAGCTGCGCGCGACGGTTTCCCTGGCGCTGGTATTTACCCTGCGCATGTTTGGCATGTTCTCGATCCTGCCGGTACTCGCCCTGTATGCCAAGGGCTTGCCCGGCGGCGACAGTCCGTTACTCATCGGGGTGGCGCTCGGCATCGATGGCCTGGCGCAGGCGGCGCTGCAAATCCCCTTTGGTCTGATGTCAGATCGCTATGGCCGCAAGCGCATGATCTATATCGGCCTGATACTGTTCGCCCTCGGCAGCTTTATCGCTGCCAGCGGCACCGATATCTATGTCATCATTCTTGGTCGGCTGGTACAGGGTACCGGTGCAGTATCGGCAGCGATCATCGCCCTCACAGCGGATCTGACGCGCGAAGAGCATCGTGCCAAAGGTATGGCGCTGATCGGTATGAGCATCGGCGCAACCTTCGGTATTTCTCTGGTGCTCGGCCCGGCCCTCAATCATCTGATCGGCGTATCCGGCCTTTTCGCGTTGACCGGCGTGCTGGCCTTCGTGGCGATGGGTGTGATCCGCTTTGTCGTTCCCGACCCGCAGGTCAGCCGTGTTCATGCCGATGCAGAAACTATTCCTGGACAGATCGCTACCATGCTGCGCAATAGCGAATTGCAGCGACTGAATTTCGGTATATTCAGCTTGCATGCGGCGATGCGCGGCCTGTTTATGGTGATTCCGCTGGTGCTGGTGCAGGTTGGCGGGCTGCCAGGAAGCGAGCACTGGAAGGTGTATCTGCCGGTGATGGCTGTCTCTTTTATCGCAGTCATACCCGCCATTATCGTTGCCGAGAAATACGGCAGGATGAAGCTGGTATTTTGCGGTGCTGTGGCGTTGCTGTGCTTGTCCACGCTGTTGATGGCAGTATTTCTCGGGAATTTTGTTGGGGTTATCGTCACCCTATCCATGTTTTTCATCGCCTTCAATCTGCTCGAAGCGACGCTCCCATCGCTGGTCTCAAAAATCGCGCCGGCCGGTAGCAAGGGTACGGCGCTCGGTGTCTATAACAGCTTTCAGTTTTTTGGCCTGTTCCTCGGCGGTACACTCGGTGGTTTCCTGGCTCAGCATGTCGGCAATGCGGCAGTCTTCGTATTTTCTGCGGGGCTGGCGCTGGCTTGGCTGATGCTTGCGCTATCGATGCAACCGTTACCCGCAATTCGCAGCCAGTTGCTGCACGTCGGTGAGATTGACGATGAACGGGCGCGTCGTCTGTCCGCTGCACTGGCCAAAATTTCTGGTGTCACCGAAGCCGTTGTCATCGGCGCAGAGGGCGTGGCATACTTGAAAGTCAGCATGCATGGGTGGGACGAACGTAGCGCACACAATCTGATCGAAAAAGGGGTATGACATGGCTTCTGTAAACAAGGTAATTCTCGTCGGCAATCTGGGCAAGGATCCGGATGTGCGCTATCTGCCGAGCGGAGAGGCGGTCACCAACATCACGCTGGCCACGACGGACAACTGGAAGGACAAGACCAGCGGCGAGAAGAAGGAAGCGACCGAATGGCATCGCGTAGTATTTTTTCGCAGACTTGCCGAGGTTGCTGGCCAATATTTGAAAAAAGGCTCGCAGGTCTATATCGAAGGTTCGTTGAAAACCCGCAAGTGGCAGGACAAGGACGGGCAGGATCGCTATACCACCGAGATCGTCGCCGATGAAATGAAAATGCTCGGTTCGCGCCAGGCACCACCGGCCGGCGTGGCCAGCAAACCGAATATGTCGCAAGCTGCAAGTCCGGCGAGCAGCGGACTCGGCGATTTCGAAGACG
>DAOLZE010000055.1:0-12055 GCA_035426125.1 Rhodocyclaceae bacterium | reverse complement strand
TGCAGCAGCTACACTCGCACCAAAACACCGTTGCACTTCAGACTTGAATCCGCCGTCGATTGGAGTGGAATTTTCGCATTTTAAGGTGAGGTTTTATACTTCCCGTGGAGGTAGCACCAATGAAGAGAAAGACGGCAATAGTATTTCTGACGCACCAGTATTCAGAGAGCATCCTGCAGGCGTTCGCGAAGCTGCGTGATGAAGGCGAGAATTACGGCGACGTCTTTCTGCTTGGCGATGGAAGTCAGAAACCACCACCCGATTTACAAGATCAGATTTGCCTCTTTGACTTCTCGGAGTTGAAAGCGCAGTTCCCACTGGCGATAGGAGATCGTGTGGTACCCGGAAATCTGCACCTGGTGTACTGGGAGTTTTTTCGAACCCACAAAGAATATGAATACATCTGGTTCGTGGAATACGATGTTCGCTACGCTGGTTCCTGGGCAGATTTCCTGGAGCACTTTAGCGAAAATACTGCGGACCTTATCGGCTGCCATATCCGCCGCTGGGAGCACGAGCCTCAATGGTTCTGGTGGGATAGTCTTTCTCGGCAAGGAGCCCCGGTTCCAGAGGCGGAAAGAATCAGGGCCTTTCTACCTGTGCTACGGTTGTCCAGAACGGCGTGTCGCACCATTCACACCGCCCTGGAATCAGGCTGGACAGGCCACTCTGAGACTTTCATTCCGACGTCTCTCTCAATGGCCGGTCTGGTGTTGGAAGACATGGGTGGCGATGGACCTTTTGTGTCGCCGGGCAATCACCATCGGTTCTATTCGAGTGAGAACTCGCAGGATGGAAGGCTCACGTCTGGTTCGATGCGATTCCGGCCAGTACACAGCCTCTGGGGGCAACAGCGGGACTGGTTATACCATCCGGTCAAGGAAGCAGTCTCAATGCGAACGGATTTTGGTTAATCGCTCTCCCCCTAATTTTGTTGGCGGCATGCCAGAATGCGCGGCACATGAATACGCGCCCTGTCCTGCCTGAACCTTCCACCGATGCGCGCGCCGCAAGTGCCGCACTACGTGAACAAATTACCGGCGAGATCGTTGCGGCTGGTGGCTGGATTCCGTTTTCACGTTATATGGAACTCGCGTTGTATGCGCCGGAGCTCGGTTACTACAGCGGTGGTGCGCAGAAGTTTGGCGCGGCCGGTGACTTCATCACTGCGCCGGAAATCACACCGTTATTCTCCCGCACGCTGGCGATGCCGGCAGCGTGGATCATGGCGCACTCGGCGCGGCGGATTCTCGAAGCCGGTGCGGGCAGCGGTCTGCTCGCCGCCGAACTGCTGCTTGAACTGGAGCGCATCGGCAAGCTACCCGACGAATATCTGATTCTCGATCTGTCCGGTGAACTGCGTGCACGTCAGGCGGAAACCCTGAACGCAAGAGCGCCACATCTGCTTGAGCGCATCCGCTGGCTCGATGCATTGCCAGAGCGGTTTTCCGGGCTGGTGCTCGGCAACGAACTGCTCGATGCGATGCCGGTCGCCCTCGTCGAATGGCATGACGATGATTCCACTCAAACGCAGGCTATTACCGAGCGCGGCGTGACGCTCGACGATCAGGGTGCTTTCGCCTGGGCACGACGTCCGGTGCAGGGAGCGCTGCTCGCGGCGGCGCAGGCGCTGAATATCGGGGCGCCCTGTCACTATATTTCGGAAGTTGGCCTCGCCGCATCTGCCTGGGTTAGCGAATGGGCCCGCCGCCTGGACGGCGGCGCGTTGCTACTGATCGATTACGGTTTTCCGCGTGCCGAGTTCTATCATCCGCAACGCAGCAGCGGCACGTTGATGTGCCACTATCGCCATCATGCCCATGACGATCCATTCTGGTGGCCGGGGCTCAACGACATCACCGCGCATATCGATTTCACCGCCATCGCCGAGGCCGGCTTCGATGCCGGTCTGGATGTTCTCGGATACACGAATCAGGCGCGCTTTCTGCTCAACTGCGGAATCGCTGAACAACTCGACCGCCTGCCCAACAATGGCGGTAAGACCTACCTGGGTGCGGCGCGCAATGTCGACAAACTGATTTCACCGAATGAAATGGGCGAACTGTTCAAGGTCATTGCTCTGGGGCGCGGGCTACCGCGATCCTTACCGGGGTTCACATCAGGCGACCGGCTACATACGCTGTAAAAGCGTAATGTCCCGGCCTCGATCCCTGCTTACTCCTGACTCAGATAGACGTTGCGCAGAAAGGCTTCGGCATCCTTGACTGCCTGCGTATGCTTGCCGCTGGAAGGCGCCGCTTCCTGCAAGCCCACCTGGAGTTCAGGCCACGGCTGCGACTGCCATTCGGCATTCAGCACCTCATCTTCAAAAGCGCCGAATTCATCCTCGATGATTTTGCCTGAGTTCATATCCATGATGATCATTGCTGCCCCCTTCAATGATTGGAGTGCGTAACAAGCATAACGGACGAACCACAAAAATGTTAACGGCTCAGGCAGAATTTTTTTATGCGTTGTTTTTCTGCCACGGCGCGACCTTCAGAAGCAACAGCATGCCGGGCACAGCCAACGCCGCGCAGAGCATGAAGAAACCGAACCAGCCAAGTTGCTCGATCATCCAGCCGGCAGCGGCATTGATGAAGCTGCGCGGCAGGGCGGCTAGGCTGGTGAACAGCGCGAACTGCGTGGCCGTATAGGCCGGGTGCGTAGCGCGGGCGATGTAGGCGACGAAGGCCACCGTGCCAAGGCCGACACCGAGCGCTTCGAGGCCGATGACCAAGGCAAGATCGACCAATTGTGCCGTCGCAATGATGCTCTGCGGACCTTGCCAGGCTAGCCAGGCGAAGCCAAAGATTGACAGCAACTGCACCACACCGAAAAGCCACAGGGCTCGGTTGATGCCGAGACGCGTCATCCACAGACCACCGGCCAGTCCGCCGATTACGGCAGGCCACAAGCCGGCATTCTTGGCGACCAGACCGATGTGCGTGCTGCTGTAGCCCATGCTCAGATAGAACGGCGTCGCCAGCGCGGTACATAAACTGTCGCCGAGCTTGTACAGAAAAATGAAGCCGAGGATCAGCAGCGCCTCATTGATACCGGCGCGGCTGATGAATTCATGGAATGGTTCGACGACCGCTTCGCGCAGGGTTTTGGGTGCAACGCGAACCTTCTGCGGTTCATTCACCAAAAACGCCATGACCATGCCGGGCAGCATGAACAAAGCGGTGATCGCGAACACCTGCGACCAGGGCAGATGCTCGGAGAGAATCATCGACAGCGATCCAGGAATCAGGCCGGCAATCCGATAGGCATTGACGTGAATGGAATTGCCGAGGCCGAGTTCTTGCTCACTGAGGATTTCGCGGCGGAACGCATCAATGACAACGTCCTGGGTCGCAGAAAGAAACGCCAGCAGCAGCGCAAGCATGACGATCTGTGACAGATCGAGACGCGGCGAGAGCAGGCCGATACCGCCGATAACCAGCAGCAGGCCGCCCTGGGTCAGCAGCATCCAGCCGCGGCGGCGACCAAAGCCGGGCGGCGCATAACGGTCAAGTAGCGGTGCCCAGAGAAACTTCCAGGTGTAGGGCAACTGGATCAGCGTCATGGCACCGATCTCACGCAGGCTGATGCCCTCCTTGAACAGCCATGCCGGCACCAGATTGAGCAGTAGATACAACGGCAATCCCGAGGAAAAGCCGGTCAGTACACAGATCAGCATGCGCCGCGTCAGCAGGGCGGCGAACCACTCCGGAGTTTTCAAGTCGCCGCAGCCCGGCTCAGGCGATACACGGCAAGACTGCCGAGAAAGTTGTGCTCCTCGGTGATCATCTGCCCTTTTTCATCGAGCACCTGGCGCTCGCGCACATGCAACCGCATTTTGGCGCAGAGATCCTCGAAATCCAGCATGGTGAAGAAACGCAGATTCGGCGTGTCATACCATTGGTAAGGCAGATCCTCGGAGACTGGCATACGTCCATCCATGACCGCCTGGCGGTTTTTCCAGTAGCCGAAATTCGGAAACGAGACAACCGCCTCGCGGCCGACGCGGAGCATTTCAGTGAGCAATTTTTCGGTGTGCCGGATGGTTTGCAAAGTGCGCGAAAGCACAACGTGGTCGAAGGCGCGTTCGCCGAAGCCGGCAAGACCGGCGTCGATGTTGCTCTGGATGACGTTGACGCCATTCCTGATTGCAGCCAGAACATTGGCATCGTCGAAATCGATACCGCAGCCGCTCACGCCGCGCGTCTCGATGAGGAATTTGAGCAGCGCACCATCGCCGCAACCGAGGTCGAGGACGCGTTCACAGGGCTGCATCCAGCCAGCGATGACGTCGAAATCGGGGCGATCCAGTTTTCGGTTCATAACTTCACCCTGTCCAGATAGGCGCGCAACACAGCGTGATACTGGGTATCTTCGAGCAGAAAGGAGTCATGACCAAAGTCGCTGTTTATTTCGGCATAGCTGACATCCTGCCGATTCTTTAGCAGCGCATCGACAATTTCACGCGAACGCGCCGGCGTGAAGCGCCAGTCAGTGGTAAATGAAACCACGAGAAAGCGCGCCAGTGCGGGTTTCAGTGTGGCGGCCAGATCGCCGCCGTGATGGCGCGCCGGGTCGAAGTAGTCGAGTGCCTTGGTCATCAGCAAATAGGTGTTGGCATCGAAGTACCCGGCGAATTTGTCGCCCTGGTGACGCAAATACGACTCGACCTCGAATTCGACGCCATAGCCGTAATGGAAGCCTTCATTGCGCAGTTCGCGGCCAAATTTTTCGCCCATCTGGTCGTCGGAAAGATAAGTGATGTGACCGAGCATGCGTGCCAGACGCAGGCCGCGTACCGGGCGCACATCATGCTCGTAGTAATGGCCACCGTGAAATTCCGGATCGGTCAGGATGGCCTGCCTGGCGACATCGTTGAAGGCGATGTTCTGTGCGGAAAGCTTCGGTGCGGCAGCAATCACCAGCGCATGACGAATGCGCTCCGGATAGGTGATCGTCCAGCGCAGTGCCTGCATGCCACCCAGGCTGCCGCCAATCACCACGGCCCAGCTGTCGATGCCGAGATGGTCGGCGAGCCGCGCCTGGGCACGCACCCAGTCACTGACCGCCACCAGCGGAAAGTCGGCACCCCAGGGTTTGCCGGTTGCTGGATTGATGCTCGACGGGCCCGTCGAGCCGTGGCAGCCACCGAGATTATTCACGCCGACGATGAAGAATTTGTCGGTATCGAGCGGCCGACCCGGGCCAACAATGTTATCCCACCAGCCGAGGCTGTCCGGCTGATCGGCGTAATGGCCGGCGACATGATGGTGTCCGGACAACGCATGGCACACGAGAATCGCATTGGATTTTGCGGCATTCAGTGTGCCGTAGGTCTCGTACACCAGATCGTATGACGGTATAACGCCACCACTGCGCAATTCAAGCGGCGCATCGAAATGAACGAGTTGTGCGGCGACAACGCCCACACTGCCGGTTTTCGGGTTCATGCGTTGAGTTTTACCAGCAGTTCATCTATGCGATCGGAGTCGTCAAGACGCAGCATGCGCGAAACAGGGGCCTGCAGGACAGCGCTGTCGCTTCTCAGTATCTGCTGCTTGATTTCCAGCAGTTGCGCGGGATGCATCGAGAACTGCC
Organism: Rhodocyclaceae bacterium; assembly: GCA_035426125.1. GTDB lineage: Bacteria > Pseudomonadota > Gammaproteobacteria > Burkholderiales > Rhodocyclaceae > Sterolibacterium. The sequence goes on along the minus strand of DAOLZE010000055.1, from coordinate 6,451 downwards.
GCAGACCCATGCCAAGGAACAGGCGCGTCATCCGTGGATCACCGGCCATCTCGCCGCAGATCGACACCGGCAGACCAGCACGCGTACAGCGCTCGATGGTCTGGGCCACCAGGCGCAGTACGGCCGGATGCGTTGGATCGTAGAGATGGGCAACGGCCTCGTCGCTACGGTCAATCGCCAGAGTGTATTGAATCAGATCGTTGGTGCCGATCGAAAGAAAATCAAAACGCTTGAGGAACGGGCCGAGCGCCAGTGCAGCAGCAGGGATTTCGATCATGCCACCGACTTCAATATTTTCGTCGAATTTTGTTCTGCTCGCACGCAACTGAAGTTTGGCCTGTTCGATCATCATCAGTGACTGTTCGATTTCAAAGGCATGCGCCAGCATCGGAATCAACAAGCGCACCTTGCCGTAGTGTGAAGCGCGCAGGATGGCGCGCAGCTGGACGAGAAAAAACTGTGGCTCTGACAGGCAGTAGCGGATCGCGCGCAGACCCAGAGCCGGATTCGGTTCCATGCGCCCTGTTCCGTGCAGGCCTCGTGCCTGCTTGTCGGCACCGATGTCGAGGGTGCGGATGGTCACCGGTTTACCTTGCAGGGCCTTGACTACCGAGCGGTAAGCCTCGAACTGTTCGTCTTCGCCGGGCAGTTCGTCGCGATTCATAAAGAGGAATTCGGTGCGATACAGGCCGATGCCGGCAGCATCGACTTCGCGCACCTTCTCGATATCTTGCGGCAGTTCGATGTTGGCAAGCAGCGCAACTTCCTCACCATCAAGCGTGACGGACGGCGCCGATTTGAGGCGCATGAGCTTGTTGCGCTCGATCTGCAGTTCACTCTGGCGCAACTTGAATTCCTGCAGGATGCGCTCATCCGGATTGACGATCAGTACACCGCGCGTGCCATCGATGATCAGCAGATCGTCATCGCGGATCAGCGGTCGCGCATGGTGCAGGCCGACAATCGCCGGGATTGCGAGACTGCGTGCGACGATCGCGGTATGCGAAGTGGCACCGCCAAGATCCGTGACAAAACCGCCGATCTTCAACTGCTTGAACTGGATGGTGTCAGCCGGTGACAGATCGTGGGCAACCATGATCAGATCGTCGTCGCTGGCACCCTTGCGCCGCGTGACCTTGCGCACCTTACCCATCAAAACCTTGAGAACGCGCTCGACGACCTCGACAATGTCCTGCTTGCGCTCGCGCAGATAGGCGTCTTCCATTTCGTCAAACTGCGCGGACAGCTGATTCATCTGCTGTACCAACGCCCACTCGGCATTGCAACGTCGTTCCTGGATCAATGTGCGCGGAACTTCGGCGAGCAAAGGATCAGCGAGAAACATCGACTGCAGATCAACAAATGCGGACAATTCGGCCGCAGCGCCAGGCGAGGTCTGCGCCTCGGCCCTGATCAATTCGAGTTCACCGCGTACGGTCGCCAGCGCTGCATCGAAGCGCGCCATCTCTGCCACCACATCGCGCTCACGGATCTGATATTGCGCCACCTCACGCGTGGCATGCGATACCAGATGGGCGTGGCCGATGGCAATGCCGGGAGAAACCGCCAGACCGTGAAGTGAAAAAGTCATTTCACTCTTCTTCGCCAAACCTGTCGGCAATGAGTTGAAGCAGCGCCTGCAAGGCTTCGTCGGCACGCTCACCTTCGGTTTCAATAATAACCTTCGAGCCTTTTCCGGCCGCCAGCATCATGACGCCCATAATGCTTTTCGCGTTGATGCGACGTTTGTTGCGCTCCATCCATATCTCGCAGGGGAAGCTTCCCGCAAGCACGGTCAGTTTGGCCGATGCACGTGCATGCAGGCCCAGTTTGTTGACGATTTCGGCTTCTAGTTTTGGCATGATTTAATCGACAGACATATTCAGGATACCGTCCCGGCCACCACCGACGGCCTTGGCAAGCAGCGTTTCCATGCCCTTCTCACGATAGGTCAGGGCGCGCAGCAACATCGGCAAATTGACCCCGGCCACACCTTCGATGCGCCCTGGCTCAAGAAGTTTGAGGGCAATATTGGCCGGCGTAGCACCGAAAATATCGGTCAGAATCAGTACGCCCTCACCCTTATCGACCAGTGCCAGCATTTCGCGCGCCAGAGGTAGCGCATCCAGCGGGTCGTCCTGTGCCGCCACGCCGAGCTGCGCAATCTGGGGCGGACGCCGGTTGAGAACGTGACATGCGCATTGAATCAGCGACTCGCCGAAGCTGCTGTGAGTAATCAGGAATAATCCGATCATGCCGTCGCGACTCCTGCCGGTGAAGACGCATATTGTAACTGGTAACCGCCGGGAAGTAGGCTCGGCAAGCCTGCCGGGCCAAAGGAGTATCCGGGAGAAGACCCCGATAGCGCCACAAAATCCCTTTGACCCTGATACTTTGCCCGTGTATAATGCGCGGTTCTTTGCAATACCATTTCAAGTGGAGTCCATCATGTATGCGGTCATAAAAACCGGCGGCAAACAGTATCGCGTTGTTGCCGGCGAAAAAATCAAAGTAGAACAGATACCGGCAGATGTGGGCGCTGAAGTCATCCTGGATCAGGTACTCATGGTTGGCGAAGGCGAGTCTGTCAAGATCGGCGCCCCCATGGTTGCCGGTGCATCGGTCAAGGCCAAGGTGATTTCGCACGGTCGGCATCCGAAGGTCAAGATTTTCAAAATGCGGCGGCGCAAGCATTATCAGAAGCACCAAGGGCATCGCCAGAATTACACGGAACTCGAAATCAGCGGAATCGCTGGTTAAGACGGCAAAAGGAGCCTGAACCATGGCACATAAAAAAGCAGGCGGCAGCTCACGCAACGGCCGCGACTCGGAATCGAAACGCCTCGGCGTCAAGCGTTTCGGCGGCGAAGTAGTAACCGCCGGCAATATCATCGTCCGTCAGCGCGGGACCGTGTTTCATCCCGGCGACAACGTCGGTATCGGCAAGGATCACACTCTGTTTGCCAAGGTAAACGGGGCGGTTCTGTTCTCGCAGAAAGGCGCCGCAAAACGCAAGATCGTCAGTATCGTTCCTGCGGCCCAGTCGTAAAGTTGTAAAACTGTAATCGTCGCAATGCGGCATAAAAGCCCTATCCTTGCGGTAGGGCTTTTGTTTTTATCAGGTACGGGCAAGCCATGAAATTTTTTGACGAAGCCAGAATTGAAGTCATTGCCGGAAATGGCGGCAATGGCTCGGCGTCATTTCGTCGAGAAAAATACATTCCGCGCGGCGGCCCGGATGGCGGTGACGGCGGTCGTGGCGGCGACATCTGGGTCATTGCCGACGGCAATCTCAACACCCTGATCGATTTTCGCTACACCCGCATTTTCCGTGCTCAGCACGGCGAGAACGGCCGTGGCGCCGACTGCTATGGCAAGGGTGGCGAGGATATGCTGTTGCGGGTGCCGATTGGTACTGTTTTCAGTGATCTGCTCAGTGGCGAGGTCATCGCCGATCTCGACCATGAAGGCATGCGCGTGCTGATTGCCAAGGGCGGTCAGGGCGGACTCGGCAACATTCATTTCAAATCAAGCGTCAATCGCGCACCGCGCCAATGTACGTCTGGCGTGGAAGGGCAGCGCCGCGAGCTGCGTCTGGAACTCAAGGTGCTCGCCGATGTCGGCCTGCTGGGTCTGCCGAATGCTGGAAAATCGACGCTGATCCGCGCGGTTTCAGCGGCACGGCCGAAGGTCGCCGATTATCCTTTCACTACTCTGCATCCGAACCTTGGCGTGGTGCGTGTCGACGATAACCGCAGCTTCGTCATTGCCGATATCCCCGGCCTGATTGAGGGCGCCGCCGAAGGTGCCGGGCTCGGCCACCGCTTTCTGCGCCATTTGCAGCGTACCCGGCTACTGCTGCATCTGGTCGATATTTCACCCTTCGATCCGGAAGCGGATCCTCTGCGCGATTCGCAGGCGATTCTCGAGGAACTGCGCAAGTACGACCAATCTCTTTACGAAAAACCGCGCTGGCTGGTCGTCAACAAGATTGATCTGTTGCCCGAGGATGAGCGCGCTGCACGAATTGCCGCGCTGGTCGATGGTTACGGCAAGGTCGAAAAGGTTTTCTCAATTTCCGCGATCAACGGTGCCGGTTGCCGTGAGCTTACTTTTGCCATAATGGATCACATTGAGCAACACCGAAGGAAAGTGGAAGAACATGCGGAAACGCCTGTCTGAATCGAAGCGCCTGGTCGTCAAAGTCGGCAGCGCGCTGGTCACCGACAATGGTGCGGGGCTGGCGTTGGAGGCCATTGCCGAATGGGCACGGCAGATCGCCCTGTTGCTGGCGGAAGGACGTCAGGTAGTGGTCGTGTCATCCGGTGCGATCGCCGCCGGCATGCAGCGCCTCGGTTGGACAGTGCGGCCGCATTCGATTCACGAGCTACAGGCGGCGGCGGCGGTCGGTCAGATGGGGCTGTGCCAGACGTATGAGTCAAGCTTTGCCCAGCACGGTCTGAAGACCGCACAAATCCTCCTGACCCACGATGATCTCGCAGATCGCATGCGTTATCTGAATGCCCGCTCAACACTGATCACCCTGCTCGAACTCGGGGTGGTACCAATCATCAATGAAAATGACACCGTCGTTACCGACGAAATCAAGTTCGGCGACAACGACACGCTCGGTGCGCTGGTCGCCAACCTGATCGATGCCGATGCACTGATCATTCTGACCGATCAGCAAGGTTTGTACAGTGCCGATCCGCGCAACAATCCCGCAGCAACGCTGATCAGCGAAGGTCGCGCCGACGACCTTGCCTACGAATCGATGGCTGGTGGCGCTGGCAGCGGTATCAGCAAGGGCGGCATGATTACCAAGGTGCGCGCCGCCCAGCGTGCTGCGCGCAGCGGGGCAGATACGCTGATTGCCAGCGGACATGCGCCCGACGCATTGCTGCGCCTTGCCCACGGGGAAAAACTTGGTACCTTGCTGTATGCCACGGCTTCACCGCTGGCGGCGCGCAAGCAATGGCTTGCGGATCATCTGCAACTAGCTGGCAGTCTGCAACTTGATGATGGTGCAGTTTGCGCCCTGCGGGCCGGCAAAAGCCTGCTGCCGATCGGCGTTGTACAAGTTTCCGGCGACTTTGAACGCGGTGCTGTCGTCGCCTGCCGCACGGCGCAAGGCCAGGAAGTTGCGCGCGGCCTCATCAATTACCCGAGCTCGGAAGCACGACGCATCGCACAGCGTGCAACCAATGAAATCGAAGCTATCCTCGGCTATCTCGACGAAGAAGCCCTGATTCATCGCGACAACATGGTTCTGCTCTGATTCTTCAAGAGTGGTCTTGCGCGCATCGCTGTTTTTTTGCGCCGTCTTTCCAAAATTCTCCCCAAAAAATTCTTCCCAAATAGCGCTGTTGCGGATTACCCATTACAATTGACCCCGGAAGTTCGCTAGGCAGCCGCTGGGTGGCGTGAGCAATTGCGCTGCCTGGAGGAAAGTCCGGGCCCCGCAGAGCAGGATGCCGGCTAACGGCCGGGCGCTATAAGTTGCGCCGCAGGGTTCGCCCTGTTTCGCAGCCCAAGGCGACGGAAAGTGCAACAGAAAGATACCGCCGATGGCTCCGCAAGGAGATCAGGCAAGGGTGAAATGGCGAGGTAAGAGCTCACCGCATCCGTGGTAACACGGATGGCACGGCAAACCCCATCCGGGGCAAGGCCAAATAGGGAAGCAATGACGCTGCTCGCGTCGCTTCCGGGTAGGCTGCTAGAGCCCGTCGGTAACGGCGGGCCCAGAGGAATGGTTGCCCACGACAGAACCCGGCTTATCGGCGAACTTCCATCCGCCTTTTATCCATGGATCCATGGATTACCAATCAGCAGTCTCGTGAATGAAGAAATCCGGCCTGACGACCGGATAAAACCCTACTCCAATCAATGCCTAGCTGCGCTAGAATGGCAGGCAGCTTTTCCTGTACAGCGGAGAACTGACAGGAATTGAGACGTACCGGCTGAATCAGCCATGCATTTGAACCATCACACCCTTGGAGGAAAACATCATGAATAAACGATTTGCATCCTTTGTGGCATTGATATCGGTATTTGCAGTGGCCGGGCCAGCGTTGGCAGCTAACGGTGAGGCTATCGCAAAAGAAAAGCAGTGCTTTAGCTGCCATGATCTTAGTGCAGAAAAGTTTGGCCCATCCTTTAAGGATATCGCCCGGCGATTTTCTGGATTACAGAATGCGAAACGCATGCTGGTCAAGGAAGTTCAGGTAGGCACCCATGCTTCCGGAATAACAACCCATTGGGGCAACATGAAAATGAACAAGGATACTGACCGCGTGCCGGTCAGCCAGGCCGAAGCCGAACAACTGGTGGATTACATCCTGGACGTAAAATAAACACAATCAGGTGCAGCATTGCCGACGGCAATGCTGCTTACCTGGCGGGCGGCGGTGTGCCGTCCCGGAAAGCGACCAGGCCACGGAAGGTGCCGATG
>DAOLZE010000054.1:0-12066 GCA_035426125.1 Rhodocyclaceae bacterium | reverse complement strand
TACTGCTGTTCTCTCTGGGAGTCGATCAGCGTACCGGGCGGTGCGAGACTTTTGGCATCAATGTTTTCAAGGTGCGCGAGGTGATGCGTACCCCGCCGATCACCGCTTCTCCCGATATGCCTCTGGCTGTCAAGGGTATGGTCAGTCTGCGCGGCGCGCTTGTGCCGGTCATCGACCTTGCCGAGTACATCGGCATTCAACATGAGACCCCGCGTAAAATCATGATTGTTGCCGAGTACAACGGCCGGACGCAGGGCTTTCTGGTGGAATCGGTGGATATCATCATGCGCCTCGACTGGTCTCAGATGCGCGTACCCCCGGATATGCTCTCGTCGAACCTTGGCGGCAGGGTAACGGCGGTGAGCGAACTTGCCGATGGGCGGTTGGTGATGATGCTGGATGTCGAGCGTGTGCTGGCCGAGACCATCAAGCCGGCAGGTTCTCTGGGATACAAGGAGATCAAACCAGTTAGTAACGGCCCTGCCGGTTTGACCGTGCTCTACGCTGACGACTCCTCCGTAGCACGCGCACAAATTCAGCACACGCTGGATTCTCTTGGAATCAAATATACCTCGGCGATGAATGGCCGGGAGGCTTGGGACGCATTGCAAAATATTGCGTCAAATGCCGAGAAGAGCGGACACAAGGTCTGCGATGTGTTGCACGCAATATTGACTGATGTCGAAATGCCGGAAATGGATGGCTATATTCTGACCAAACATATCAAGAGCGATCAACGTTTTGCCAATATTCCGGTCATCATGCATTCTTCGTTGACGGGCACGTCCAATAACCAGCTTGGCCGCTCGGTTGGCGTCGATGAATACGTGTCAAAATTTGAACCGCAGCATCTGGCTGAAGCACTGAATCGCATTGCCTTGCGTCGCTCCAAGGAAGTTGCCGCTTGATTGAATGCAGTTTGTATGGAAGGTGATCCTTTATGAGCATAATTGATAGCAGCACGGATGGTGGCATGCTTCAAACAGTCGATGCGCTGTTGTCCAGCGGTGCTGGCAGCAACCTTATGGAGATATTGCTGTTCTCGCTGGGAACCAAGGAAACTTTCGGTATCAATGTGTTCAAGGTTCGCGAGGTTAGCAGGACACCAAAAATCACCAAGACACCCAATATGCCGATGGGGGTTGTGGGATTGATCAGTTTGCGGGGCAATGTCATCCCGGTGGTCTCCCTGGCGCAATCGATGGAATTGAGCGATGCACCAGGCGGGCTTGGTGGCTCAATGATGGTTGCCGAATACAACAAGCGGGTTCTGGGGTTTCTGGTGCATGCGGTGGATCGCATCACACGCGTTGAGTGGAGCAGTGTACGTGCTCCCGAGAGCGTCATCACCGGCGGCTCCCATCGCTTTATTACCTCCATTGTCGAATTGCCGGGCAACAAGCTGGTATCGATTCTCGATGTGGAGCAGATTCTTGCCAATACTTTCGGCGAGGAGTTGGTTCCTGAGCTGGAAAGACTCGATGACAGCCTTGAGTACAATGTGTTTTTTGTCGATGATTCGACGATTGCGCGCAAGAAAATTGCCGAGGTGCTCGACCGGTTGGGTGTCAAGCATAAACACGCCCTGAACGGAATGGAGGCATGGACGCGTCTCTCCAATATGGCGTCGCACGCGCAGATGTCCAAGAGAGATCTGCGTGATGAAGTTCAATTGATCATGGTCGATGCTGAAATGCCGGAGATGGATGGTTATGTATTGACCCGGAATATCAAGAACGATCCACGTTTTAATGGCATCCCCGTTGTCATGCATTCATCGCTGTCATCCGAAGCAAATCGCGCCATGGGCAAGCGTGTCGGCGTCGACGCTTATGTTGCCAAATTCGATGCGGAATTTCTGGCGAGTACCCTGCGCCCCCTGTTAATGAAGCACCATAGAGGCTAAGTTGGAGAATCGTATGTCAGATCCAAGCAAGATCAAATTTCTTATCGTCGACGACTTTTCAACGATGCGTCGCATTGTGCGCAACCTGCTCAAGGAGCTTGGCTACACCGAGGCTGACGAGGCGGAGGATGGCGTTGTTGCTATGGAGAAATTGAAGGCCGGCGATTTTCAGTTCGTGGTTGCCGACTGGAACATGCCGAATATGGACGGTCTGCAATTGGTGCAAGCCATGCGCGCTGATGCCAGTCTGAAGCACCTGCCTGCATTGATGATCACTGCCGAGGCGAAGAAGGAAAATATCATCGCTGCCGCTCAGTCCGGCGCCAGTGGTTACATCGTCAAACCATTTACGGCGGCCACCCTGAACGAAAAGCTGCTCAGGATTTTTGATAAGATCGAGAATCCTCCTGCGTGAATCTGACAGATACGGAACGACGGAATATTATGACCAAACCAATCAAATTCGACGAGTCCGGCGATAACGAGGATTTGCAGGCGCTCTTCGACAGCATTGCTGCTGGCAGCAATGTGGTGAAGACAGTGTTTGCCCAGGAACCGCAACCAGCCGATACATCGGGAGACTCTCCTGAATTGCAGGCATTGTTTGACAGCATTGTGGCGCAAGTCAGAGAAGCGGCTCCCGTATCAAGGGTAGAACGCAGTGCGCCCAGTGTATCCAATGTGCCCAATGCGCCCAATGCGCCCAATGTGCCCAGCAGCATATCCAGCGAGGGTTCGCGTCGGGTGTTCGACAAGCTCGGCAAGATAACGCGTGAATTGCATGATGCGTTGCGCGAACTCGGCCATGACACGGCGTCTGGAAATGCTGCACGCGCTGTTCCGGATGTACGCCAGCATCTCTCCCAGATTATTCTGATGGCCGAACAAGTGGCAGGTCGCGTGCACAATGCAACGGGAATTGCCAAGCCGGCCCAGGAAGTATTGCAGAATCAGTCCCAAGCACTTGGCGCACGTTGGGACAAGGTTTTTGACAATCAGATTTCTCCTGCCGAGTTCAAGGCGCTGGCCGCCGACACGCATGCTTTTTTGCGTGCAATGCCGAAGCAGATCGATACCACTAATCAGCAGTTGATGGAAATCATCCTGCTGCAGGATACTCAGCGGCTGATGGCACAGGTCATCAGAAAGGCGGTTGAACTTTCCCTGAGCATGGCGCCTCAGTTGTTGGGCGTGTTGGTCGATGCAATACCAGAAAAGATGCGCACGGAGATTCCCGGAGGGTTGTTGAATGGCCAGGCAATCAGCCAGCCCCAGGTCGATGACCTGCTTGAGCGCCTCGGATTCTGATGGCAAATTTTTGTAGCAGATCAGCGATGAGGTATGCGACATGACGATTGAAAAATATTCTGTTTGTCATGCCCGTTGCGTGAGTGGAGCGAGCAAAAAATGAGCGATTTTCAAGGCATGGAAGATCTGCTGCAGGATTTTCTGGTTGAGGGCACCGACCTCCTGTCAAGCGTTGACAACAAGCTTGTCGAACTGGAGAAGAATCCACGGGACCACGGCTTGCTCAACGATATTTTCCGTGGGTTTCACACGATCAAGGGTGGTGCCGGTTTTCTCAGCGCTGTCGAGCTGGTGACTTTGTGCCATCTGACCGAGAGCCTTTTCGATCGTCTGCGCAACAGTGAACTGATCCTGAATCGCGAGATCATGGATGTGATCATGGATGCCACTGGCAGCGTCCGCGATATGCTCGGCACCCTGGAGCGTGGCATGCAGCCCGGCCCCGCCTCGCCGGATACGCTGCGAACGCTCGAAATGGCCGTTGCTGGAAAGCTTGATGGCAAATCGGCAGCAGCTTCTGCGCCCCAGTCTGCACCTGATTTTTCCATATCTGCCGTTGCTGCCGGAGGGCCGGATTGGGGCTCACTTTTGCAGGCCGTTACCGATGATGCTCCGTCGGCAGCACCTGCCGGTTCAGTTGTTGTAACGCCGGTGCAAGCGGAAGCATCGGCAAGCCAAACGATTGTCGACGAACTTGTTGCCGAACAGATTATTCAGCATGCGGTGGGGCGCCGTTCCATTGACAAGCCTGGCTATCCCGGAATTCAGGCGGGGCGTCGCGATATCGAAAAGATCCGCGACAACACGATTCGCGTCGACACTTCGCGGCTCGATCAGGTGCTTAATCTTTCGGGCGAAATCGGCCTGACAAAGAACCGGCTTAACTCCCTGCGTAGCGAGATTCTAAGCGGCAACAGCAACTCAGACACCTTTGCGGCATTTGATCAGGCGGTGAGCCAGCTCGATATGCTGGTGGGCGACTTGCAGAGCGCCGTCATGAAAACACGGATGCAGCCGATCGGGCGGCTGTTCCAGAAATATCCGCGCATTGCCAGGGATCTGGCGCGTGGGATGGGCAAGGATGTCGAACTGGTTCTGAGTGGCGAAGATACCGAGATCGACAAGACCATGATCGAAGATCTTTCCGATCCGATCATTCATCTGATTCGCAATGCTGTCGATCACGGTGTCGAACTGCCCGCCGAACGACTTGCTTTGGGAAAGCCCGAGAAATCGGAAGTTCGTCTGGAGGCGCGCCAGGAAGGTGACCATATCGTGCTGATCGTTTCCGACGACGGCAAGGGTATGCAACCTGAAAAATTGCGTGCAAGGGCACTGGAAAAGGGACTCATCACTGATGAGGAAGCCAATTCCATGGACGATCGGCAGAGTTTCAACCTGATCTTCCTGCCGGGATTTTCCACCATGGATGTGGTTTCCGACGTGTCCGGTCGTGGCGTTGGCATGGATGTGGTCAGAACCAACATCCACAAACTGAACGGTACGATCGACATCAGGTCGGCTCCTGGCGAGGGAACTGCATTTACCATTTCTCTGCCCCTGACTCTGGCAATTTTGCCGGTGCTGCTGGTGGAACTCGGAGATCAGCCGTTTGCCGTACCCCTGACCCTGGTGCGCGAGATACTGCCAATTGATGTGGATCAGGTTCAGGAAGTCGGCGGAAGCGCCATCATGGTGGTGCGAGGCGAGGTGCTGCCACTCTTGCCGCTTTCCACCCTGCTGGGTTGGCCGACCGAGAAAATTCCGGAATATGGCGTGCTGATGCAGGCGGCAGAAAAGTCATTCATTCTCGCCATCGACGGCTTTGCCGGACGCGAAGACGCTGTCATAAAGTCGCTGGAAGGTTTCCGTCCAGAAGGTGTTGCGGGTGTAACAACGCTTTCGAATGGTCAGATTGTCCTCATTCTCGACATGAAAGAGTTGTTGACTGCGCTCGGCGATATTCGTGGCGTGCCACGCTCGTCCTTTCTTCCGGAAGAATCGATCGCCGCATAACCCAGCGGCTCCGCAACCTGAATTACCTGTTGTATCGTACTCTCAAGTTGCAGGGCGATGCCTCGCCTCACGGACTTCGGGTTGATGATCTCGATCCGATGGTTGTGATGGTTGTAATGATTGCTCAAGAACCCTGGAGCTTCTTGTCCTTGGCATTTCTGGTTTCCTCGGCCAGGCGCAGCTTGAGGTCACGCAGGCGCGCATCGACTTGGGATTGTTCGAAAAAATCTCCATCACCGGCTTTCTGGGCCAGTTGCATCTGTTCAACAGCCATCGGCAGCTGCCCTTGCAGGGCATAGGCCTCCGCCTGTGCACGATGTTGCTGGAGATGTTTGCCAAGAGTCGCATAGACGCGTGCCTGCAGAGCATGCATATGGGCATCGGTGACGTAGATTTGCAGGTCTTCGACAGTTGCGTGCAGGGCTTCCTTTGCTTGTCCTGCGGCCAGCAAGGCTTCAATCTGGGCATAGGCGAGCCCGCGTTCCTGAGGGTAGCGGACGAGTGCGGCACGGATGATCTTCAGGGCACCCGCCGTGTCATTCTGGTTTTTTCGCAAGTCGGCAGCGAGTGACTCGATCATTGCCGAATCGACCTTGAGCTTGCGTAATTCGCCAAGTTCCTGCTCGGCGGCGGCGTATTGTTTGTCACGCGAAAGGGCGATTGCATAACCATAGCGCGCGGCGATTTCACTGGTGAACTTGCGTTCGCGCAATTGCGATGAAAATTCCGTTACGGCATCCAGTGCTGTTCCTTCGCCAGCCTTGAGCTTGGCGTGCACCAGCAGAAAGTCCAGAGAATCCGCCACCTGGCGGTAGGGGCGCGACTGGATGCGATTTTCCATGTCGGCGATACGCTCGGTCGTCAGCGGGTGAGTGCGCAGATAGCCCGGTGCATTATTTTCGTAGAGCCTGCCGTATTTTTGTAGTCGTCCGAAAAAATCGGCCATGCCACGGATGTCGAAGCCGGCGCGTTCCAGCAACTGGATGCCATGGCGATCGGCTTCACGTTCGAAGTCGCGTGAATAATTGAGTTGTCGCTGAATGCTCGCAGCTTGTCCGGTCATAAGTGCGCCCTGAGCAAGATCGGAATTACTGCGCGCCGCCAGAATTGCCACTGCTAACGACAAAAGCATCGGCAATTGTGCCTGGCTTTGTGCGCCAAGCTGGCGCGCCAGATGGTGCTGGGTGACGTGGGAAATTTCGTGGGCAAGCACGGAAGCCAGCTCTGATTCGCTTTGTGCCGCCATAATCAGGCCGGTGTGTACGCCGATAAAACCGCCAGGCATGGCAAATGCGTTGAGCGTGGAGTCTTGCAGCACGAAAAATTCAAAATCCTGACGCGCCTCAAGGCTTTGCGAAACCAGACGCATGCCAAGCCGGTTCAGGTAGCCATTGATTTCCGGATCATCGACATAACTTGGTTCGTGCAGGCGAATGTCTTTCATGGTGGCTTCGCCGATACGTCTTTCCATACTCGGTGAAAAGTCGGCTTGCGAGATTTCGCCAAGATCGGGCAGTCCCTCGGCCAGAACCGCCGGGGCAAGGCCAAGCAGTAGGATTAGAGTTCTGATTTTCATGACGCTTATGATAGCTGTTTCGGGCATTCGTTCCGTTTTTCATGCGAGAATTGCGCTTGCCTGAAAAGATGGATGCCCCATGACCTCCCCCCTGACTCACTTCGATACTGCTGGCCAGGCCCACATGGTTGATGTGGGCGAAAAGGCCGAAACCCGGCGTGTAGCCCGCGCCGTTGGCAGCATTTTGATGCAGCCAGAGACGCTGCTACTGATCCAGTCAGGTTCAGCGAAAAAAGGCGATGTTCTGGGCATCGCCCGCATCGCGGCGATCCAGGCAACAAAGCGCACTGCCGACCTGATCCCGCTATGCCATCCGCTGGCACTGACGCGGGTTGCCGTCGAATTCTGTATCGATAGCGCGCAGCAGAAAATTGACTGCGAAGTAACCGCCGAAAGTTTTGGCCGTACCGGTGTTGAGATGGAAGCGCTGACGGCAGTGAGCATCGGCCTGTTGACCATCTATGACATGTGCAAGGCGGTAGACCGTGGCATGCGTATTGGGGAGATCCGTCTGGTCGAGAAGTCCGGCGGTAAATCCGGGCACTGGCGCGGCGCTTGAGTTATCATTACGCCATTACCATTATCAATCTACTTTTCATGAGGATAACCGAGCATGAATTATGACAAGGAACTCGATGCCCGTGGCCTGACCTGTCCGTTGCCTATCTTGCGCGCAAAAAAAGCGCTCAATGACATGGCTTTTGATCAGGTACTGCATATTCTGACGACCGACCCTGGTTCAGTCAGGGATTTCGCCGCCTTTTCCGAGCAAACCGGCAATCGCCTGCTTTCCAGCGGTGAAGTCCCCGGTGCCGGCGAAAAAGAATTCGAGTTTTACATCAAACGCAAATAAGCGATGCATGACCCTGGTATCGGCATGAGTGCTGTCGATATCGAGGCGCTTGTTCAACGCCGCCTCGACGAAATCCTCCCGCAACGCATCGAGGAAACACTCAAGGCACAAAAGGCCAGCCATACTCAGGCGATGACCATCATCGCCAGTAAAGGTACGCTCGACTGGGCTTATCCACCTTTTATTTTGGCAACGACAGCCGCCGCACTGGGCTGGGACGTGAGCATCTTCTTTACCTTCTACGGGCTCACGCTGCTGAAGAAAGATGTTTCAAGTCTCAAGGTGAGTCCCTTGGGTAATCCTGCCATGCCGATGAAAATGCCCTTCGGTCCCGACTGGTTCAAGAATGTCGATTGGAATATCCCGAACCTGTTGCAGGCCGGCATTCCAGGTTTTGAAACCTTGGCAACCCTGCTGATGCAGCAAACCATCCGGAACAAGGGCGTCGCCAGTATCGAGGAGTTGCGTGCCCTTGCGCAGGAAGCCGACATCAGATTCATCGCCTGCCAAATGACGGTCGACCTGTTCGGCTTCAGTCACGACGATTTCATCACCGGCGTCGATTTCGCCGGTGCCGCCAGCTTCCTTCAGGAAGCGCGGAAAGCGGATATTAATTTATTTATCTAGCTTTTGCGTTAATTTCAAAAATGTATCAGTCGAGCCGGGCAATCTGTCCGCGCAACTTATCGAGCAATGCGACGAAATCCTCCAGCCGTGCGCGTTCCTGTTCTACTACCGCTGCCGGGGCGCGCTCGACGAAGCTCGGTGTTGCCAGTTTCTTCTCGGCCTTGGTGATCTCGCCTTCGATGCGGGTGATTTCCTTGGCCAGGCGCACACGTTCGGCAGCGACGTCGATTTCGATTTTCAGCATCATGCGGAACTCGCCGACGATCTGTACTGGCGCGTCTCCGGCCGGTAGTTCCGTACCAGCGGCGGTGACACTTTCCATGCGCGCCAGCGCCTGCAGGTAGGGCGCAAAATCGTTGACGACTGCCGTGTCGCCACTAATCAGCAGCGGCACCTTTTGTGCCGGTGAGAGGTTCATCTCGCCGCGCAAGCTGCGGCAGGCATTGACCATATCCTTGAGTTGCTGGATGCGTGCTTCCGCAGCCGTGTCGATCTTCGCCGGCACACTCTCCGGGTAGCCCTGCAACATGATGGAATCGCCGCTCACTCCAGCCAGCGGTTTGACCGATTGCCATAGCTCTTCGGTGATGAAGGGGATCAGCGGATGGGCCAGACGCAGCATGGTTTCCAGCACGCGCACCAGGGTGCGGCGCGTGGCGATTTGTTGCGTTTCGTTACCCGTTTGCAACTGCACTTTGGCGAGTTCGAGATACCAGTCGCAGTACTCGTCCCAAACGAATTCATACACCGTACGCGCGGCGAGGTCGAAGCGGTATTCGGCGAAGTGTGTGGCGATCTCGGCTTCGGCGCGCTGCAGGCGGCTGACGATCCAGCGGTCGGCAGCGCTGAAGGTCGGGCAGTTGGTCGGCGAAATATTCAGGCCAACGTCTTTGCCATCGCAGTTCATCAGCACGAAGCGCGTGGCATTCCACAACTTGTTGCAGAAGTTGCGGTAGCCCTCGCAGCGGTTGAGGTCGAACTTGATGTCGCGGCCGGGTGAGGCGAGGCTGGCGAAGGTGAAGCGCAGCGCGTCGGTGCCGAAGGCAGGAATGCCCTCCGGGAATTCCTTGCGCGTGCGTTTCTCGATCTTCTGTGCGTCGCGTGGATTCATCAGACCCGTGGTGCGCTTCTGCACCAGGGCTTCGATGTCGATGCCGTCGATCAGGTCAATCGGGTCGAGCACATTGCCCTTCGACTTCGACATCTTCTGGCCTTCCGCATCGCGGATCAGACCATGCACATAGACGTGCTTGAAGGGAATCTTGCCGGTGAGGTGCTTGGTCATCATCACCATGCGCGCCACCCAGAAGAAGATGATGTCGAAGCCGGTCACCAGCACCGATGAGGGCAGGTAAAGATCAAGCGCATCGTTCGACTTGGCCGGATACTCGGGCGTCCAGTCGAGTGTGGAGAAGGGCCAGAGTGCCGAGGAGTACCAGGTGTCGAGAACATCGGCATCGCGTCTGAGCGGGCCGGTCTGCCCCTTGGCAGCAGCTTGCGCGCGGGCCTCTTCCTCATTGTGGGCGACGTAGAAGTTGCCGGCCTCGTCGTACCAGGCCGGGATCTGGTGCCCCCACCAGAGTTGACGCGAGATGCACCAGTCCTGGATGTTGTTGAGCCATTGGTTGTAGGTATTCACCCAGTTTTCCGGAACGAACTTGATCTCGCCCGAGGCGACGCATTCGAGCGCCTTGGCGGTGATGCTCTTGCCATCCGCGCCAGCTTTGCTCATGGCGACAAACCACTGATCGGTGAGCATCGGCTCGATGACCGTATGGGTACGGTCGCCGCGTGGCACCATCAGCTTGTGTGGCTTGACCGAGTCGAGCAGGCCCTGTGCTTCGAGGTCGGCGACGATCTGCTTGCGCGCTTCAAAGCGCTCCATGCCAATGTATTTCTTCGGTACTAGGCGACCTTTCACTTCATCCTGCAATATCGGATGTCCTTCGGGTGCCCAAAGAAGAGTTGCTGCCGAATTTCTCGCAAGGATTGCTGCATCAGCTGTGTCTAAAATACCTAACGGTGCCATTCGTCCGTCCAGCGACATGACACTAAATAGCGGCAATTCTAGATGTCGCTGCCTGATTGCATAGTCGTTGAAGTCGTGGGCCGGGGTGATCTTGACACAACCGGTGCCGAATTCACGGTCGACATAGGCGTCGGCGATGATGGGGATTTCGCGCCCGGTCAGCGGCAGCTTGAGCTGCTTGCCGAGCAATGCGCTGTAGCGCTCGTCCTCCGGATTTACCGCCACGGCGACGTCGCCGAGCATGGTTTCCGGACGCGTCGTCGCTACCGTCAGATGCCCGGAGCCGTCGGCGAGTGGATAGCGGATATGCCACATGAAGCCGTCTTCCTCGACGCTGACGACTTCGAGGTCGGAGACGGCGGTGAGCAGTTGCGGGTCCCAGTTCACCAGGCGCTTGCCGCGGTAGATCAGACCCTCGTTGTAGAGGCGGACGAAGGTCTCGGTGACGATCGTCGACAGCCCTGCATCCATGGTGAAGCGCTCGCGCGACCAGTCGGGCGAGGTGCCCATCCGGCGCATCTGACGGGTGATGGTCGAGCCGGAGTATTCCTTCCACTCCCAGACTTTCTCGACGAACTTTTCGCGGCCAAGGTCATGGCGCGAGATGCCTTTCGCATCAAGCTGGCGTTCGACGACGATCTGCGTGGCAATGCCGGCGTGGTCGGTGCCCGGCTGCCACAGCGTGTTCCAGCCGCGCATGCGGTGGTAGCGGGTAAGCGCATCCATCAGCGTCTGGTTGAAGCCGTGGCCCATATGCAGCGTGCCGGTGACATTGGGCGGCGGCAGCAGGATGCAATAGGAGTTTTCTAGCGGTTTGTTGCGGTCAAGGCCAGCCTTGAAATAGCCCTGGCCTTCCCAGTATTCATACCAGCGCTGCTCAATAGCGGCGGGCTCGAAGCTCTTGGCAAGTTCCATCGGAAATCCGGGTTGTGATTGTTCGCGGTGTCGCGGAGAAGAAAGTCGCGAATTATACCGGAGCGGCTCAGCGGTCTGCCTCGTCTGGCATGGTTTTGTTGCCGGTCGGCGTGATTTCTCTGAGGCGCGGCAGCAATTCATCGCGGACGCGATGGGCGACCATGGTGACGAGATGGTCGTTGATGCCGTCCATGGCGCGGCTGACCAGTTGCGGCATCTGTATGTTGAGCCAGGTTTCGATTTCCTGCGACAGCTGTGCCTGCTGTTCCTTGAGCAAATGGTCGAGGCGTTCGCGCACTGCGGCTTCGATTTGTGAAGCGGTATCGGCAGACTGGAGCGCAATTCTGCCCGGCAATGAAGGGCCTGCGACTTCGGGGCTGTCGACAACTTCGGTCAATACCGGGAAATCCTCGTCAGAGTTTTCTGTAGAAAGTGCTGTCTGCGGTAGCGGTCCTGCGAATTGCGGCATCTCTGGCGCGGGTGCAGGTTGGGCAGGCGGGGGCGCGGCAATGGCGGTTGCAGCCGTTCCGGATGTACCGGGGTTAACCGCGGTACCTGGGGCAGCGTTGCGCCGACGCATCAGCGCGTTGGCTTTGTCGAGCAGATCGTCGCTCATAGCGGTAGCGGTTCCTTGCCCAGATCGCGAAATTCGATGTCATAACCCCGATCACGGTAGAACTTGACACGATCGCGGGCTGGCAAACGTACATGATCATCGGCACTGACGATTTCGATCAGATGCGCGAAGCGACTGAAGTTGGGCGGCAGGTCGTTGCAGAGATTGAGCAACAGATCCTGATGCGGCAATTGTTCAAGCTGGTCGGTAATCAGCAGCG
>DAOLZE010000053.1:0-12152 GCA_035426125.1 Rhodocyclaceae bacterium | reverse complement strand
ATACACCGCAGTTGGTTGCATGACTCAGGCGACAAGTACCTTGACGCGCGCCGGACGCCAGTTCGTCGCTTGCGCTGCCCGTCAGGCTGCGCGCCAAAAGGATACCCAGCATCGAATCAAGCTGTCGCTCGGCGCCCTGAGTCCCATGGAGTATCAGCAGCACCTGGGAGTAGCAGCGTAATCGGTGCAAGAAACCGTCCGCATCTCCAGTGAGTCAGACTTCAACCGACGTTGACAGGCACCAGGATCGGACGCGGCTTGCCCATCGAGCGTGTGAACCACGTCTGGGCGATGGACATCACCTGCATCACGATGGCCCGCGGCTTTGTTGTCCTCGTCGCCGTGCTCGGCTGGGCGAGCCGCCGCGTTCTCGCGCACCGAGTCTCGATTACGATTGAGGCGGACTGAGGCACTGCGGGAGGCGATCACACGATACGGGCCGCCGCAGATCATGAATACCGACCAGGGCAGTCAGTTCACCAGTAGCAACTTGATCGACGAGCTGAACAGGCATGGCATCGAAAAATCAGCATGGAGGGGCGTGGCTGTTGGCGCGACAATGTTTCGTCGAGCGACTGGAGAGCGTGGAGTACGAGAAGCTCTACCTCAAGGCCGACGGCGCGACCGACGACCGTCTGCCG
Organism: Rhodocyclaceae bacterium; assembly: GCA_035426125.1. Taxonomy (GTDB): domain Bacteria; phylum Pseudomonadota; class Gammaproteobacteria; order Burkholderiales; family Rhodocyclaceae; genus Sterolibacterium. Next base: position 11,511 of record DAOLZE010000053.1, on the reverse strand, counting down.
TCCGACGCTCGACACTCGACGCGAGATCCGAACGCCCTTTATCTCGGCGCGATCTCAGCTCACCCATAGGGCCTCTGCAATCGGGTGTCAAGCCACCGCCCGCAAGCGTCTCCGGAGCGAGGGGCGGCGTGAACTGCCGTGTCTCGGTTCATGCGCGATAGTTGTCCGATGCAGTCCGTTCAGCTGCGAAAGCGCAATTGATCAGCGTTTCCTTGATCTCAATCAATGGTTCCATTGTATGCTCGGCGTCTACTTTAGCCATGTATTCGTACCTTCGCCCCGCCGCTCGATGAAAAGGCGATTCAATCTTGAATAAGTCAGGGCTCTGCTGCCAGAGGCGGCGAATGGCCCGCCCGAGTGAGAAACTCATTAATTGCCAGTCCTGTCGTCAGCCGTGCCGCACGTCCACACTGCGCCGAGCGATTTGTCACCGCCTCGAAGAACTTGGCAAAACTCTTCGCGCCGTTCGGCTAGTCAAATTTGGTCCTCGCCCGCAAACGGTCACTCGTGCTCGACGCCCGAGGTGCGCCCTGAGAGCGAAATAAGCAGGGTACGCCGCGAAAGCGGTGAAATCGACCTGCCTGGTTGGCGGAAATAAATGCTCCGCTCGCTTTGAGCCGATCGCTGCTCGAAATCGTCTCTGCACTCGATGAAGCACGATTGATCAGCGCTTTCCTAATCTTTTGATGACGAGGCGGAAACAGATACCAATTAGGCCACCGACGCGCCTGGGTAGAGCGGATGTGGAGACCAGAAGATGAAGCACGCTCGAACCGCACCAATTTCCGTCGGTGCCACAAGGCGCTCGAGGGAAACCGGGCCGAAGAACGAAGAAATCGATCCACGCACCGGCGATTCAGCGAATGGAGTGTTCCGGTACTGGTTGAGCTAAACCTTAAGACTGGGACTTACCTCCTCACGGAATGACTAGGATGGCGGAAATTCTTCTTGCGCAAGTAACAAAGCATTATGGTGAACAGGCAGTTGTCGAAAACTTCAATCTGGAAATTCCCGATCGAGAGTTCACGGTTCTCGTAGGGCCATCAGGCTGCGGAAAATCAACGACGTTGCGGATGATCGCAGGACTGGAGGATCTTACCAGCGGCACGATACGCATCGGCCATCGAGACGTAACGGGATTGCAGCCCAGCGACCGAAATATCGCCGTTGTGTTTCAAAATTATGCGCTATATCCGCATAAGTCGGTCTATGAGAATCTAGCTTTTGGTCTGCGAATGCGAAGGCAACCCACGGCTGAGATTGAGACAAAGGTCCGATGGGCAGCCCAATTGTTAGGGATAGAAAATTTGCTGGCCAGAAGACCGCGCCAATTATCCGGCGGCGAGATGCAACGAGTCTCGTTGGGCCGGGCGCTGGTAAGATCACCAGAGGCGTTCTTGCTCGATGAACCTCTGTCGAACCTTGATGCAAAACTCAGAGTCAGAATGCGTGAGGAGATTGCGCAACTCCATAAGCGCGTCGGCATAAATATGGTTTACGTCACTCATGATCAAGTTGAGGCTATGACCATGGGCGATCGCATCGTAGTCATGAAGCACGGACGCATTCAGCAAGTCGGAAAACCTCTCGAAGTCTATGACGCACCAGCAAATCTGTTCGTCGCAGGTTTCATTGGAGCCCCAGAAATGAATCTAATCGGCGGAGAATTGCAGGAGAGGCACGGTCAAGTGACGTTTCAGGGGCCCGGTATCTCGATTCCAATATCGACAAGCACACTGCGAGCGGCGACGTCAGGTGAAAGGGTTGTATTAGGAATCCGACCCGAACACGCCAACATCATGATGCATGATAGCAGCGAGGGAATAGCCGCTACGATTACTCTTGTCGAACAAATGGGATCGCATACATTAGCAGTAATCGAATTAAATGGTGCTGAAAGCGCCTCAGTTGGAGCGCCAACGCCGTTTCGCGTTCTCACTAGTCGATCTGATGAATTACGCGCCGGAGATCGTTGCCGTGTGGACCTCAGACAGTCCCGAGTTCACCTGTTTGACGCTATTTCTGGTCTTTCATTAACGCCGCACTAGACCAGGTGGAAGAGTGGTCCCTGACGAGTAACCCAAACGACGATTGAAGAGGAGACTTAAATGAAGCGGAACGACGAATGCAATCCTGTGGTGCAGAACGATAACGTTGCACCGAGGCGAGTGGTGGCTAGCCGGCGAAAGGTCCTGAAGTCTGTTGCTGCGGGAACAGCGCTGGCCGCCGTGAGCGCCCCCGCGGTGCTTGCGCAGCAGAAGACGTTGCGCTTCCTAAATGCAGAGCCAGCCCGGGCAACCGTTCGTGTGCTCCGAGTGGCTGCGGCGGAGTATGAGAAGCAAACCGGAATCAAGGTGATAGTTGACACGATTCCGGCCGACGATTCGTTCGGGAAATTACAGGCTTCAATTGCGGCGGGTGTTCCATATGACATCGCAACCTTGTCCTTTGGTGGGCAAGTGTTGCTGCTGGCTGATGCGGGCAAGCTGGTTCCGATGACCAAACTGGTTCAGAAACATAAGTGGGGCCCCAACAGCGTCTTTCCCGTCAGAGGTGAGTACTACTCGTATCCTTACGACTACAATTTCTGCTGGCTTTACTACCGCAAAGATCTGTATGAGAAGAAGGGCTTGAAAGTACCGACCACGTGGGATCAAATGCTCGATAATTGCAAGGCCCTGACCGAAGGGGGAAAGTTCGGCGTCGGACAGCCGTTGGGCGCTAATGCCGCCACGCAATGGATGACGCTGGGTTACATGTGGGCTGATGGCGTTCGCATGCTTGACGATGGCTACAAGCTCGTCTTGGATGGGACGGTGATGAAGCCGAAAGTGGCAGGCTATCTCGACTTCATGAAAAAGCTGTCTGCGACGATGCCGCCGGGGATGACCCAAGCTTTGTACGGTACGGTTCTCGGGCAGTTCTCCGGTGGGCAGATAGCACATGCTCCATATGCAGGGCGCTTGATGGAAGTACTTGAAGACAAAGCTCCGGACCTGGTAGCCAAGACTGGTTTTTTCATGTATCCAGACAGCAGCGGAAAGAGGTCTGCCATTAACCATGCGTTTGACCAATGGCTTGTGGTCAATACGCCAATGCAGGTTGAGGCACTTGCGTTTATGGAGTGGTTCATCGATCGCCACTATATTGACTTCTTGCACTCGGCGCCATTGCATTTCCAACCGGCGCGGCTCGATGTCTATGAAGATGCCCGTTGGCGCGCTGATCCAATGATTTCAAAGCACGCAGAGCTGGTTGAGTTCATGAAAAGTATACTCACGCGTACGGATGTGGTGATTCATTCCATTGATATAGAGGGACCCAATATCGATCTTCGTCCGGCGAAGATGTTCGAAACGTTCGCCATCTGTGACGCGATTCAAAACGTCGTATATAAAGGTATGCCTCCTTCCGAGGCGATCGAAGTCATGTCGGCAAATTATCGAGCGGTGCTATGAGAGTATTTGCGCCAAACAAATAGCCTGCTCAGATCGTAAACACTAAGCGGGGATCGCGTGAAAGCCGAGTCTGCAACTTCTAGTCGTCATGGTACGCTTTCGTACAGTCAGCGATAAGTTCTTGCTTGCAGCCTTCGCTGTAAGTATTGGTATTACGCTTCTGCTGATACTTATCCCGGTTTTTCACGCGATACAGCTAAGCCTTTACCGGTCGGAATCGTTTGTATCGGGGGGCACATGGGTCGGTTTTGATAACTATCTTCGTGTTATAGGCACGCCAGCGTTTTGGCGAGCTTTCGGAATCGGAGTTCTTTTCGCCTCCATTACTCTCTTCTTGCAAGTGGGCTTGGGGCTCGCCTTCGCGTTGTTGTTGGATCGAGAGTTTTTTGGCCGGGCGGTGGTGCGCGGGCTTGCCATCTTGCCGTACCTATTGCCAACTGTCGTAGTCGCCGTTGGATTTCAATGGCTGCTTGATGGAAGTCTCGGATTGTTTACTGTTTGGGCTGAGGAGCTAGGCCTCGGTCGACCAGCGTGGTACGAGGATCCAACGCTAGCCTTGATGATCGTGATCGCTGCGAGCGTATGGACCTGGACACCATTCGTTACGATAACTTTCCTCGCTGGTTTGCAGAGTATCCCGAAAGTGCTCTATGAGGCTGCGCGAGTTGACGGGGCGGGGCCTTGGAGCCGATTTTGGCATGTGACAATGCCTATGCTTCTTCCTGTGCTTCTAGTTATTGTTCTATTGCGTGGCATCTGGATGTTTAACAAATTTGATATCATTTGGCTTATGACCAAGGGCGGGCCGTTGTCAGCTACTGAAAACTTGCCCGTGCTTGCGTATCGGTACGCGTTCAGACAGTTCGACATCGGCGGCGGCGCCGCCGTTGCAACGCTGTCCTTCGTTCTTCTGTCGATAGTGGTCTTCGCCTATTTCCACTTCTATCCATTGGAAGGGAAAGAAGGTATCACATGAAAGGTTGCTCAGTTCCTTTTCGTGCATTCACGCTCCTTGGCGCAGCGCTCGTTGGGCTATGGTCGTTCTTCCCGATTTACTGGATGATAGTCTCCAGCCTTCGTCCGGAACGCGACCTGTTTGGAACGCCGACCTTGATTCCAAGAGCAGTCGATTGGGCGTTTAGCTCTTATACAAGCCTAATCCAACTGACTGATTATCCGGTGCAGTTCGCTAACAGTGTTAAGGTTGCTTTCTCCGTGGCGGCCATTACGCTGCTTGTTGCCATTGTGATTGCCTACGTCGTTACACGCTATCGCGTGCCGGGTAAGACTCTCATTATCGGTAGTATGCTCTATGCATATATGTTTCCTCCAATGTTACTGGCAATACCGCTCTTGTCGATATTTGCGCGCCTTGGCATCGCTGACCATCTGGTGGCGGTGGTGCTTGCGCATTGTACTTTGAGTATTCCGCTGGGCGTATGGATACTCTGGGGGTTTTTCCAGTCGTTGCCGTTTCACTTAGAAGAGGCCGCCATGGTGGATGGTTGTTCACGCGCGGGGGCCTTTTTCCGGATCGTCTTGCCGCTGTCAACTCCCGGGCTTATTACCGTCGCCATCTTTGCCTTTCTGCTCTCTTGGACTGATTACATATTTGCGCTCGTGCTCGTGAACAGCGACGCGAATAAGACTCTTCCGGTTGGATTGGCGTCGATACTGGGGGCGTACGACGCGCGTTGGGGTGAGTTGATGGCCGGCGCGACCCTCATCGCGCTGCCGCTACTTGTGATGTTCCTGTTTCTCGGTCGCTATTTTGTTAAAGGCTTGGCGGCGGGCGCATTGAAAGGATAGTTATGGATTTCGGTCTTGCAGGAAGAGTTGCGATAATTACGGGCGGTGGCCGAGGGATCGGTTTGGCTGATGCGCATGCGCTTGGGGCTGAAGGCGCGGTCGTGGTGGTTATCGAACTTGATCGCGTCGCTGCCGAGTGCGCGGTGGCCGAACTGAAAGCAAACAAAGTTGACGCAACGTTCTATCAGGGTGACGCTGCGGACGAGAGTCTGTGCGAGCGCGTTCTTGAGGACGTTGGTCGGCGCTTCGGACGCATTGATATTTTGATCAATAATGCGGGTATCGGCGCTAAACCTGCCTATCTAGTCGAAGAGATGCCATCCAGCGCTTGGGATCGTATGATAGAAGTGCACATGAGAGGCACTTTCATTTGGTCGCGCGCCGTCCTGGCCTATATGAAGGAAGGGGGATTTGGGCGTATTGTGAACATCTCGTCGATGAATTTCACTGGAGGTGGCAGAAGGGGTGTTGCTCACTATGCTGCAGCGAAAGGCGGCATACTTGGCTTTACTCAGACGTTGGCGAAGGAGGTCGGGCCATTCGGAATTACTGCGAATGCGATCGCGCCAGGTTATGTCGAAACCGAGTTGATTGCTCAGTTCACAGATGAGATGCGTGAGCGTTTGCACAAGCAAAATCCGGTCGGTCGTGTGTGTCGGCCGTCAGAAGTTGCAGCGCTGATCACGTTCCTTTGCTCGACTCAAGCTGCGTTTATTAATGGCGAGAATGTTTGCATTGATGGTGGGAGGCGCGAGTTCTATTGGGATTAGTAGAAGAAGAAGAGTCTCGAGTTGAAGCGCGTTCTACGGGACGCGCGGGTGCCGCTCTCTTTTCCGGGTTCGCCAGTTGGACGGGAATTTAAGTTATGTATTCGAGCCATCGCGATCACGCACCGCAGCGGTCTGACGGTGGGCGCGCGCACTCTACCGGGCAAACCGTACGACGGGCGCGTCCTGTCGGCACAACTCGAGCAGACGGATATCCTGCTCGAAGACGTGGGCCGCACGCCAAAACAGGTCGTCGTCGACTTGAGCTATCGCGGTGTCGCTGCGGAGAACCCAGGCGTCGAGATCATCCATCGAGGTCGTTGCAAGGCGTTCGGGTGCGAACTATCAGGTGAATGCGCGTCTCCGGCGGGGATCGCAGTTCGCGTTTTAACGCCCACCGGTGGCGTTTGCGCAGGCGATCTCAATGTCGTGAGGCCCGACCGCGTATTCGCGATGCTACGCACGCCACATTCGTAAATTCGGGGCAGCCGCTTGAATCGTGTTCGGCAGAGGCTCAAAGCGAAGCTAGGGTCGTAAATCTGGATAGTTAACTTCCTCCTACAGGTAGGGGCACAATAAGATGGGCATATCGAGCGACGGACAAAGTGTTAGGGTGGACTATGGGAGCACTCAGCGCGAGATTTTGGTCCCCGCTGATGCAGCGGTTCTCCGCTGTCCGGATCCCCCGGTACTCTCTGATCCGGCCGCGGCCGTACGCAGTGCCTTGGCCGATCCGATCGGCATGGGCCCAATTTCATCCTTGGTGAAACCCGGGAACAAGGTGACCGTTGCATTCGACGCACCCCCGCGCAGCGGCAAGCCTCGCCAGATCATTATTCCGATTCTATTGGAGGAACTTGCTCGGTGCGGCGTGCCCGAGGAGAACGTGACGTTGGTATGCGCCGGCGGTACCCACGGCAAGATTCCTCCTAGCGGTCTGCTAGAGTACCTGGGGCCTAACCTGTTTCATCGGTTCTGGCCTGATCGCCTAACCAACCACGATTGCAGCCAAGACCTAGTTTATCTCGGTCGGTCGGCCATGGGCGATTATGTGGAATACAATCGGCTTCTCACGGATTCGGATCTCACGATTTACCTGGGAACCGTGTTCCCATTAAACTGGGGTGGCTTTACAGGCACCGGGGCTGTCATCGGGCTCGGCAGCGCCCGAAGTATCGCGTCGCACCACACGGAGGTCATCGCGGATCGGCACTCCACGCACGGCGACCATCGGACGCAAGGTTATCGGCTGCACAAAGAGGCGATCCACGCGCAGATCGAGAAAGCTATCGGGAATCCGATCTTCTACGTGGACGTGATTACCAACGCTGCGGGGGATATTTGTGCGGTGTTTGCGGGACATTCCCCGGAGATCAACGAGCCAGCGTGGACTGAGGCAGAGCGGATGTTCCAGGTGAAAACCTCGCAGGCCGACGTCCTTATTATGGGGATTCCGGGCGCAGCGGTTTACGGGTCTACTGATAACCCTCTGCTCGCCATGACGTACATTACCACGCCTCCGCGGACGTGGCTCGGTAAGCCTTTAATCCGGAAGGGAGGTGTAGTGATCGCTCTGGGCTGCAGCAGCGGGGTATGTGACATTGACTCCCGCCCGTCCGATCCTGAAGTGATGGAACGATATCAGCGCTGCTTTCGTGCCTCCGAGCTTTCCCAATACATCGAAGAGTTTTTAACGCGCCCGGATTATCTGTACAGATACCAGCACTGCTACGCCTATCATCCGATACATGCCTTCTGGTTACTTTACGAAAATCAGTGGCTCGTGGAGCATGCCAACAAGGTGATTATGGCTGGCGACGTAAACCCGGGGCCCCTGCGGAGTTTGGGACTCATGCCGTCCCGTTCGTTCGCTGAGGCGTGGCAGATGGCCGGGGAGGTGGTCGGTCAGAGTCCGCGGGTGGCGGTATTGCCGCACTATTGGAGCCATCTGAAGATGCAGTTCGTCGTCGAGTGAGTTCATTGGCGAGGATGCACCGATTGACTGGTCGGAGGGAATGGCGCGAGGTACGCCTCGACGATTATGGGGCTGGATTGTAGCGACCATTATCCTCTGATTGGCGAGCACCTCCGATCATGCCCGCCGCGAGGAGTAGGGAGCCGGGCGCTGCGGACGGCGGTGTGACCTGGCCCGTATCCCTGCTTTCGAAGTGTATTCACGCTAAACTATGCACGCGCGCGCAATTTGGAGGAATTTCGTATGCTGGACGGACGTGTTGCGCTTGTTACAGGCGCTGCTCGGGGTATTGGCCTCGAAATATCGAGACTTCTGATTGCCAATCACTGTCGCGTAGCCTTGGTTGATGTGGAGTCCAATTCGCTCGAGGAGTCGGCATTAGCCTTGGGGAAGGGTGCCGTCCCATTCGTGGCCGACATATCGGACGCGCCGGCGGTGGAGGAGTTGGTGCGGCAGGTGACCGATCTTTTCGGCCGTATCGACATTCTCGTGAACAACGCTGCCATTAACCCGACCACTCAGTGGGACGCGATTGGCCTGTCCGAGTGGGACCGGGTGTTCGCGGTGAATGTACGGGGGCCGTATCTGCTCATGCGGGCGGTAGTGCCAGTCATGCGCCGGTCCCGCTGGGGTCGCATCATTAGCATTGGCTCGATAGCCGGAAAGCAGGGCGGGCCTAACTCCGGCATGCACTATTGCGCTAGCAAGGCTGCTGTCATGGATCTGAGCCGTTTTCTGGCGCGTCGGGTAGGCGGCGATGGAATTACGGTTAACGCAATTGCTCCAGGCGTTGTCGACACGGTAATGACCTCGGGATGGCCCGTTGAGGTTAAGAATGAATGGATTGCCAGAAACCCCATTCCCCGGCTTGCGAAGCCACTCGATATAGCTGGGGCCGTCCTGTTCCTCGCTTCGGAATGGGCCGAGTACGTAACTGGGGAGACGCTCGACGTCAACGGCGGCGCCCTGATGGACTGACCGACATAATGCGATGGCGAGATAAATGTGATCATAACAAAGCGCTACTACCCTCGCTGACCGGTCGTGCGACGCGGGAGCGCAAGGCTGCCATCACTTCCCGCTGTGCGACTGGCGCGTGATTTCTTTTCAGCAAGCAATGGCCTTTTGGGAGAGATGCTCATTGCGAGCTTTTTAGAGTTAGAACAGAAATCCGATGTCACAAGGTGGGATAGGCGGGCACCACGTCGACTCAGGGCGAAATTCGTTCCAGTACCTCCAGCAACCGATCAAGCCAAGGCGCCACCATCAATGCGCCCGGCCAGATGAGCGGAGCCACGTCTAACGCCACCCGCATCATCCTTTTCGCGTGTTCGCGCTGAGCAGCAGGCCAACAAAAGAATCGCAGAAGACATTTATCGACCAGGAGCAGCTATGTTTGGCAAGTGTATTGCATCCACTATTGGGGCAGTCGCGTTTGCGCTTTCAGCGCACGCTTCTCAATCTGAAAATCTGACGACGGTCAGGTATCAGGAATACCCAGGGTCCATGTCCCATCTGGTCAACTGGGTCATGCGAGAGAAGGGCTTTTGCGCTAAGGAGGGGTTGAAGTGCGAGCCCGTCTACCTAGCCAGTGGCCCCCTCGCTACGCAAGCCGCGGCGGCGGGTAGCGTGGATATCATTCTGAGTTCGGTCGACCAACTTTTTCTGGCAATTGCGAACGGTAATGATCTTCAGTTGGTTAGTAATCAGCAGACGGATCACAACTGGACTTTCTCGGTACGGAAAGGCTTCCCTCAGCCAAACGGTGCTCTCGGATACCCGGGCAACATGGCAGACTTCAGATCGGCAAGAGTTGGCGTGACGGCTCGCGGCAGCGGCACCGAGATGACCATAAAATCGCTATTCGCGAGCGCCGGAATTTCCACTAGTGATGTCTCGTTCGTCGCGGTGGGCGGCCCGACGACGGCGTACCAAGCACTCCTCGCTAAGCAGATCGATGCCGTCATGAGCTGGGATCCGCTTCCGCAGGTTTGCAATGCTTCAGGAAAGTGCAATGTCGCCGTAGATCTCCGCAGACGTGAAGGGCCGAGAGAGTTGCTTGCGATGAACGGTATCTTCAATCCGTGGGCCGCCCGCCGATCGTACATCGAAGCGCACGGGCCTATCGTCGATGCCTACGTGCGCGCGTTGAGTGAGGCCATGGTGTGGGTGAAAGATCGTAGGAACTTCCCTGAAGTATTCAAAATTGCGAAGAAGCACATCAAATTCGGTGATATCGTTCCCGACCCAGATAAGGTGATGGAAACATCGTTAAAGGAGATGATTGGTTCGTACGGGACGAAGCTTGACCGCGGCGCCGTCAAGGGCGTCAGCGACTTCTTGATTAGCCACAAAATGATCGACAAGCCGCTCGACCCAGAAGTAGTCGTGTATCGCAACGCCCCGTGACTAGCTTCAACGTGGCGATTCACATAGAGGGCGTTAGTCACATCTTTACCGGCGGGATATCGGCGATTAGCGACGTTAGTCTAGAGGTCCCGGTCGGCCAATTTGTATCGTTGGTCGGTCCGAGTGGCTGCGGAAAGACGACGCTGCTCAACCTGATTGCGGGGCTGATTGACGTACAGCATGGCACGATCGAGGTCGCTGGCGCTGCGCCGAAAGCTGGACGCCACGAGATCGCCTATATGCTGGCTCGCGATTGCCTGCTTCCATGGCGATCAGCACTCGCCAACGCCATGCTCGGCGGCGAGTTTCGCGGCGCGGCGCGCGACGGTCGTCTCAAACGTGCACGCGGTTTCTTGCAAAAGGTGGGGCTCGCCGACTTTGAGAACGCTTACCCGAAGGCGCTCTCGCACGGAATGCGCCAACGCGTCGCACTCGCGCGAACGTTCTCAGTTGAATCAGACGTGTTATTGATGGACGAGCCATTCGGCGCACTGGATGCACAGACCAAACTGCAACTCGAGGACGTGCTGCTTGATCTGTGGAACGCTGAACGACGGACAGTGCTGTTTATTACCCACGACTTGAACGAGGCGGTCACTCTCTCTGATCGCGTCGTGGTAATGTCGTCACGGCCTGGGCGGATTCTTGCCGATATCGCCATCGCCCTGCCGCGTCCGCGATCGGTGCGTGCACTGCAGAAAGATCCACGCTATCATGAGATTTACGCCGAAATTTGGTCGCGTCTCGAGGAAGGTCTCGATGGTATGGTAGAATGCGCGGCGTGATCCATAAGTGGGAACGACCAGAAACAATTGGGCATGGTCTTGTACTGCCGCTTGCTTCCATCGCTCTTTCTTGTAAATTCAACCAAATGCGCGTCGGCAGCCATTTTCTTCAAGCCAGATATCGGGCTCCGAAACCAGGGTTTGCTGGGGGTTTTGGTTAAAATTCGCGATCAAAGTTCGGCGCTGTTCTGGCTAAAATCGCTTGTCTAGATGTGAAGCGTCAAGAGGTTGTTCTCGAACGTGGTGAGCCTGGTGTCAAGCGACACCCAGTTTTCCGAGTTAACGCGACACCCACCTTTACGAGTTGT
>DAOLZE010000052.1:1858-12229 GCA_035426125.1 Rhodocyclaceae bacterium | reverse complement strand
GGGGGGGGGGGGGGGGGGGGGGGGGGGGGGGTGGGTTGGTTGGTGAGGGGCGGACTCAGGGCATCGTCACGACGTGCAGATCGGGCGTCTCGAACTTCAGGCGCTCGCGCAATGCCGGCGTGACGTATACCGTACCCGCCGTATCCACACGTAGCGCCTGCGTAACATTGAGACGCTGCGCTTGCTCGCGCCACGCTGCGCCGGCGACGAACAGCGGTTTGCTCAGCGCATCGGAGCGCATACCGGCCTCGACGCCGGGTGGAATCAAAATAGTGACAGCTTGCGTGCCCTGTACCGGTTCGGCGGTGCGTGGATCAAGCAGGTGGCAGTAGCGCTTGCCATCGAGTTCGAAATAGCGCTGGTAATCGCCGGAAGTGCCGATGGCTTCGCCGTCGCGCAGGTCGAGTGTGGCCAGTGGCGCTGTCGAGCGCGGATGCTGGATGGCGACGCGCCATGGCTTGCCGCCTTTGCTGCCGAGCGCGATGATGTTGCCGCCGATATTGATCAGCGCATTTTCGACGCCATGCGATTTGAGGATCGCCGCACCACGGTCAAGGGCGATGCCCTTCAGGTAGCCACCGAAATCCAGTGCCACCATTTTGTTGCGGCTGACGACACGGTTGCCATCGACCCGCAGATCGGCAAGCGATGGATGCGCATCACGCCATATCTGCAGCTGCGCAGCATCGGGAGGTTGCGCCTTGAACTCATCGTTCTGAAAGCCCCACAGGCTGATCAGGCGGCCGATGCCCGGATCAAAAAGGTAATTGCTCCGTGCCGCGATCTGCTGCGCATTGCGAATCAGACTGGCAAGTTCGCTGGAGACCTCGGCTGGTTTGCCTGCGGCCAGTGCGTCATTCAGCGTGGTCAGTTCGGAAGGCTGCCAGGCGTGATAGGTGCGGTGTAGTCGGTCGAACTCACGCAGCACGGCTGTGGCGGCGCTGCGTGCGGTATCCGGCGGTGCGCCGTACACCAGCACTTCGACGCGCGTGCCGAAGACGAAGGATTCCTGCGAGATGAGTGGTTCCCTGGCGCAGCCGAGGATGAACAGTACGAGAAGAAATGTTAGCGCGCGCCAGGCGCGCCATACTTTCGTCATTCTCTCAGCCCGCGCCGTGTACGGTGTGTTCCAGCGCATCGACGAACAACGCGGCAACATCGCAGCCAGTCTGCGTGGTGATCTCGACGAAGCAGGTTGGGCTGGTGACGTTGATCTCGGTCAGGTAGTCGCCGATCACGTCGAGGCCGACCAGCAACAAGCCACGCGCAGCGAGGAGCGGACCAAGCGCGGTGGCAATTTCGCGGTCGCGCTTCGATAGCGGCTGCGCCACGCCGCTACCGCCGGCGGCGAGATTGCCACGGTTCTCGCCGGGCCGGGGGATGCGTGCCAGACAATACGGTACCGGCTCACCGCCGATCAGCAGGATGCGCTTGTCGCCCTGAGCGATCTGCGGCAGATAGCGCTGTGCCATGATCGTGCGTTGTCCAAGTGCGGTCAGCGTTTCGACGATGACATTGCGATTCGGGTCGTTGCGTCCGACGCGGAAGACCGAACTGCCGCCCATGCCGTCGATCGGCTTCAGTACCACATCACCGCCATCCTGCCAGATGGTATCGATGAAGCGGTTGATCTCGTCGGCAGCACGCGCCACCAGCGTCTGTGGCGCGAATTGCGGGAATTCCGTGATGGCGATTTTTTCGTTGTGGTTACGGATCGCCTGCGGCCGATTGAAGATGCGCGCGCCGTCGGCTTCGGCGCGTTCGAGCAGCCAGGTCGCGGCGACATATTCAAGATCGAAGGGCGGATCCTGGCGCATCAACACGGCATCGAACTCGGTGAGTTTCTGCGGTACGTATGCCTCCGCCACGCACCACGGCGCATGCTCGGCGGGCGCGTCAATCTTGTCAGATATCGCCGTCAGGGCCAGTCGTGCCGTCGTCGCCCTGACTGCGCCATCGCGCCAGCACAACGAGTCGCGCATGAGCGCATGCACTTTGTGGCCGCGCCGCGCCGCTTCACGCATCATGGCGATGCTTGAATCCTTGGCGGGCTTCAGCCCGTCGAGCGGGTCGACGATGAAAGCGATTTTCATCGGGCGGAGCTTCCTTCCGGATCGGTCTGTTCCAGCTCCAGCGCCGCCGCCAGCATGGCCAGTCGCGCCACCACACCATAGGCATAGAAGCGGTTGGGTGGCGCATCAGGCATCTGCGCCGCATCGGGTAGCGAGCAGCCAGTGTTGAAGGCTAGTGGCTCGAAGTGCATACCGGGTGCGTTGAGATTTTCGTCACGGCCGCGACTGGTATTGACGCGGTAGAAGCCGCCGACGACATAGCGGTCGATCATGTAGACGACCGGCTCGGCAACGCCCTCATCGACGGTCTCGAAGGTCGGCACGCCTTCCTGGATGATCACCTCACTGATCTGCTGACCTTCCTTACCAACCGCCATCTTGTTGCGTTGTTTGCGGTTCAGTGATTTGACCTCGCTCGCATCATGGACAGTCATGATGCCCATGCCATAGGTACCGGCATCGGCCTTGACGATGACGAAGGGCTTTTCCGTGACGCCGTATTCCTGGTATTTGAGGCGAATCTGCCCGAGCAGGTGGTCAACGTTGCTGGCCAGGCAGTCCTCGCCGGTGCGCTCGTGAAAATTGATCTTGCCACAAACGCCGAAGGCCGGATTGATCAGCCACGGGTCGATACCGAGTTCCGTCGCGAAATCACCGGCGACGCGCTGATAGGCGGCAAAATGATGTGACTTGCGCCGCACATGCCAGCCGGCGTGCAGCGGCGGAATCACGAACTGCTCGTGGAGATTCAGCAACTGTTCCGGCACACCGGCGGAGAGATCATTATTGAGCAGTACGGCGCAGGGATCGAAGCCATCAAGGCCGAGGTGACGGCCATCCGGACCGAGGCGCACGAGCGGCTCCAGCGTTAGCTGCTGCCCGTCTGGCAAATCGATGGTCGTCGGCGCAGTGATTTCCGGCAGCAGCGAGCCGATGCGCACATTGAGGCCGGTGTGATGAAGAATGTTGGCGAGCTGCGCAACGTTCTGCAGGTAAAACAAATTGCGCGTGTGGTTCTCTGGAATCAGCAGCAGATTGCAGGCGGAGGGGCATATCTTTTCGATCGCCGCCATCGCTGCCTGCACGCAAAGCGGCAGAAATGCCGGATTGATGTTGTTGAATCCGCCGGGAAACAGATTGGTGTCGACCGGCGCCAGCTTGAAGCCGGCATTGCGCAGATCTACCGAAGAGTAGAACGGCGGCGTGTGCTCATGCCATTGTCCGCGCAGCCATTGCTCGATGCGTGTCTCGTTGTCGAGAAAGGCACGTTCGAGCTCAAGCAGCGGCCCGTTCAGGGCGGTCGTCAGATGTGGAACCATATTGGATTGGCGATACCGAGGAATGCACATCTTACTCCAGCGATCGGCGGATTAGCCCATGGATGGAGAAGGGAGATCCGCCGTTTCCAGTTCGGCCGCAAGTTTACATCCTGGTTTTTTCGCGCAGGAAGCCGTCGCGCTCCCTGCGGATTTCTGCCGCTGGAGAAGATGAAAGACTCTTCTCGCCTTTTGCGAATGGCGCGAAATCTTCCGGCAGCAGGGCATGGGTTAGGCTGCGCTGGGCGAAGAGGAAGCGACCGTCACAGACAAAACCGAGTTCCGCCCAGTCGACGTCATTGAGCATCTGCACAAGCGTTGCCAGTTCAAGCGCATTCTGCGCATGCGTGAACAGTGCCAGCACCGCGCCGTCGAAATGGTTGCAAGGATTCAGGAAGAACGGCTGCGGTTTGCGCGTTTTGTGGTTGACGTAAATGCGCGGCGCCCTTGAAACTGGCGAACGGCGCCCCCAGCACCACCAGTTGGATTCGTCAAAGTGGGTGACGCGCCGTGTCAGCAGGCGCGCCTTGTGCTCCGCGAGGTAGTCGAGCGCTGGAGCATGTCGTGCGACAGGGCGGTTCGGCTCGATGGACTCATCGTCAAGGTAGATCATACGGCGCAGCTCACCGGTTTGCGCGGTGCGCGAACAGACAAAATCGGCATTGCCAAATTTCATGTTGGAAAAAATTTCATCGGCACCCGAAACGCCGCCGACCTTGATATCGAACACGCTGGACAATGGCACGCTGTAGATGCCGCGCGTGAACATCAACTGTCCGCCGGCCAGGCGCATGCGTCGGCCGTCGCTGAGGCGATACGTAAAATTGCCCTTTTCGAAACGCCAGATGATGCAGTTGGGTAGCGCGCCAGAAAAGATTTTTGCATCGCCGAGCTCGATCAGATCGGTGATGCTGCCCTGGCCGTGCAGCCAGATATTGAGCTGAACGGCGCCGGTCGCCTTGAGAAAATCGCGCGGCGTTATAAAGATCAGCTCGCCGCCCGGATTAAGGTGTTGTATACATTTTTCGATGAAATGAAAATACAGATTGGCATGGCCGTTGAGCAGTGGCGAATGCAGGCGCAGGGCAGTTGACGGCAGGATGTCGCGTGCCTTGACGTAAGGCGGGTTGCCGATAATGGTGTCGAATTTCTCGGTCTCCGGATAATCGAAGAAATCCTGGTTCAACGCACCGGACGGACAGTGGCGTGCATCGAGTTCGATGGCCATACAACCCGGCAGACGCGCCGAGAATGCGCCGTTGCCGCAGGCCGGATCAAGAACACGACCGCGCTTTTGCATCAGGCCGAGCATGCGCTCGACGATGGCTGGCGGTGTAAATACCTGACCGAGCGTGGCAACATCGAGGGTTTTTTCTGTCATGAGGAATACGGCAAGTATTTATACCTTTACGCAAAACGCTGATTATCTCGCGGAAAGCGCCGGTCGTCACTGCCGTGACATGCCGAATTGCTGCCGGCAATCGATCATTTACAATCAAGCGCTTGCAATGCGTTATATAAGTAAATATATTACGGTGCTTATTATTCAGCACTGGATCTCTCGTTATGTGGTCATCACGCATTCAAGCTTGGTTATTTGTCGTCGGCATGGCGTGCTGTTCATTGTCCGCCGGTGCGGCGGAGCTTACGATCTCGGCAGCGGCCAGTCTGACCAATGCCTTCAAGGAAATAGCCCAGACCTATGAAGCGCAACATGCGGAGACCAGGGTACAACTGAATTTCGGTGCTTCCGGCGCCTTGCTGCAACAGATGGCCAAGGGGGCGCCCGTCGATGTGTTTGCTTCCGCCGATCAGGAAACCATGGACCAGGCACAAAAGCAGGCGCTGGTCACGGCGAAGGATCGCCAGGATTTCGCACGCAACCAGCTGGTGCTGATCGTACCGACAGACAGCAAACTGACCCTCGGAAAACTCGGCGATCTTGCACAGTCCGACGTACAGCGCGTAGCTGTCGGCAATCCGGCCAGCGTCCCGGTCGGGCGCTACAGCAAGCATGCGCTGGCGGCGGCGAAGCTGTGGCCGATGGTCGAAGCCAAGATGGTCGGCGCGCAAAATGTGCGTCAGGCACTCGACTATGTGGCGCGTGGCGAGGTCGATGCAGGCTTCGTCTACGCAACCGATGCGGCGCTCATGAAGGACAAGGTGCGCATCGCGTTCGAAGTCCCGCTTGATATCACCATCAACTACCCGATTGCGACAACCGTCGACAGCACGAACAGCGTCGAAGCCAGAAGTTTCGTGGCGTTCATCCTGTCGCCGACCGGCCAGAATATCCTCGGTAAATACGGCTTCCTGAAGCACTGAGCAAAGACTGAAGGATCACTGCATCATTTTTATCTACCGTTATCACATCTGTCCGGTAGTTTTTGAAATCATTTGATGGAAACGCAGAAATGACGGGGACTTTGACGTGATTCTTGATTCCGACGATTTGAAATCGCAAGCGGATTTTTCACCGTATCTTTGCCAGTTTCTTTTGCAAAGAATACAAAGTCATGAATCATGGCCGCTCGGTGTCAATCCGCACTCCCAAGGTGTGCGCTTGAGTCACTGCCTTAACCGGCAGTGGCATTTTTTCTTCTGGATGTTCTTCAAGGATATTGCTGGCAAGAAAGATGGGCGCAAACCCGGCGCTGCTGAACCAGACAACTCGGCCGTTCGGATGTGGGAAGTGTATGCAATTCAGGCTATGCTTTCGATCCTTCCAGGCATGTGGGTAGTGAAACATGGACTCAACAGAAAATCCCATCGAGTTGCACGGTTCGATATGGATGACAATGCACGGCGAGAATTTCGGCGGTGCCGGCCGGGTCGACCTGCTTGCCAGGATCGCCGAATGTGGCTCGATCAGCCAGGCTGCCAAATCCATGAAGATGAGTTACAAGGCCGCCTGGGATGCTATCGACACGATGAACAATCTCGCTGGCCAACCGCTCGTGGAAAGGCTTGCCGGCGGCAAGGGCGGTGGTGGCACACGACTGACACAACGCGGTGAACAACTGGTCGCCAATTTCAGGATCATCGAACGCGAGCATCACATCTTCATCGATCAACTCAGTCGTCAGGCTGAAGGCATTACCCATGACTTTTTGCTGATCAGGAGAATGAACATGAAAACCAGCGCACGTAACCAGTTTCTCGGCAAGGTTGCCGGTGTCAGGAAAGGTGCTGTCAATGATGAGATCGAACTTGAAGTCGCCGGCGGCCACAGAATTGTCGCCATCGTTACTCACGAAAGTACTGATGGCCTCGGTCTGAAGGTCGGAACCGAAGCCTTCGCTCTGATCAAGGCCTCTTCGATCATCGTGGTGACCGAAGATCAGGACGCCAAATTTTCCGCGCGCAATCGCCTGAACGGCAAGGTCTCCCGCCTGCAACCAGGTGCTGTAAATGCCGAAGTGACCATCGAGCTACCCGGCGGCGGTGCCATCGCGGCCATTGTCACCCACGAGAGTTGCAAGGCGCTCCGCCTCGCCATCGACAAGCCGGCTTCGGCGATCTTCAAGGCGTCGAGTGTGATTGTCGGCGTGCCCGCTTGATACGGGCGAAATTTGGCGCAAAATGCGCGCTCTGTACGCAACCCATACGCCTTGGGAGAATCTGATGTCTAAATACTACGCTAACGCTTCCATCGAGATCAATGCGCCCATTGAAACGGTGTGGGCGGTGATGCTCGATCTGCCCCGCTATGGCGAATGGAATCCATTTGTCGTCGACATTGCGGGTATCGACGGGGCGGCGCCGATATCGCAGATCGGCGCACGTCTCCTGCTGGATGTGCGCATGGTGAACAACAAGACCCTCCGCTGCTGGGAAACCATAACGCACATGGATGCGCCGGCGCATGACGATACCGGACAGCAAACTGCGTTACTGGTGTATCGATACACATCCTGGCCGGCACAGCTCGGACTGGTCCAGGCGGGGCGCCGACAGTCGTTGACGCAGCAGAAAGATAGGCCGACGATCTATTTTACAGAGGAGAATTTTCACGGAATTCTCTCGCCGTTTCTGCCGCTGACCGGTGTCCGCGATGGGTTTCAGCGCCATGCACAGGCGCTCAAGCAGCGCGCCGAAGCTCTGGTTGCAAACTAGAGTAATAGTCTGGCGCGTTAAATTAAAAACGTCATTCCCGCGAAAACAGGAATGACGTTAATCGGCAAGACTTACTTTCACGGGAAGAACGAACGGTGCCGAGTTAAGCTGCACTTGCCTGATCACCTGCCTGTACCAGTGCAAGAAACTCATCCGCCGGCAACGGCTTGGCAAACAGGAAACCCTGGATTTCGTCGCATTCGAGGAAGGTCAGGAAATCGAGCTGCGCCTGCGTCTCGACACCCTCGGCAATGACCTTGAGCTTGAGCTGCTTGGCCATGCTGGTAATGGCACCGGTGATGGCGCAATCATCGGAGTTTTCCGGTATGCCGGTGATGAAGGAACGGTCGATCTTCAGTGTATCGATGGGGAAGCGTTTCAGGTAGGACAAGCTTGAATAGCCAGTACCGAAATCATCGAGCGAGAGGGCGAGCCCCAAGGTATTGAGCTCATCCATCATCGTGATGACACCATCGGTATTGTGCATCAGCATGCTTTCGGTCAGTTCGAGCTCCAGCCAGTCTGCATCGATGTCGTGACGATCAAGCAGCGTGGCGATGCTGCTTGGCAACTTCGAAGTGAACTGGCGCGCCGAAATATTCACGGCGATCTTCATCGGCGCCATACCGAGCTGCTTCCACGCATGCGTCTGTTTGCAGACTTCCTCGAGCACCCAATCGCCGATACCGACGATCAGTCCACTTTCCTCGGCAATCGGAATGAATTCACCGGGTGAGACGATGCGATCTGGATGGCGCCAGCGCACCAGCGCTTCGGCGCCGACGATACGTCCCGTGGCAATATCCAGCTTCGGCTGGTAATGCAGCAGCAGTTCGTTGCGCTCCAGTGCACGGCGCAGGCCGGCTTCGATTCTCAGACGATCCACGGCGTACTGGTTCATCTCGTGGCTGAAGAAGGTGTAACCGCTTTGCTTGTTCTGCTTGGCGCGATACATGGCAACGTCGGCGTAGCGCACAAGCGTTACGGCGTCGATGCTGTCTGCGGGATAAACACTGATGCCGATGCTGGCGCCGATGCTCAGCTCGTTGCCATCGATCAGAAACGAACTCTCCAGTTCGCTGAGCAATTTCTGCGCGACATTGCTGGCATGCTCGCGACGCGCAATGTCGAACAGTCCGACGACGAATTCATCGCCACCGACCCGCGCCACTACGTCGGCGTCGCGCAGTGCGGTGCGGAAGCGCTGGCCGACCTGCTGCAACAGGCGATCGCCGACATCGTGACCAAGACTGTCATTGATCGGTTTGAAACGATTCAGGTCGATGAACAGTAACGCGCCCTGCATCTGGCTGCGCTGGGCTTCGATCAGCGCCTGCTCGACAAGTTTCTGGAACAGGGTGCGATTCGGCAGTCCGGTCAGCGCATCGTAATAGGCCAGATAGTTGATGCGTTCTTCGTTGCGCTTTCTTTCGGTGATGTCACTGAAGATCGAGAAATAATGAGTAATCCGGCCACGCGCGTCCTTCATGGTACTGACCGAGGCCCAGATCGGATAAACCTCGCCGTTCTTGCGGCGCTCCCAGATTTCGCCGTGCCAGCTACCGCCACCGCGAATTGCTTCCATGCGACATTGATGGAAAAATTCGTCGTGGAGATCAGAGTCGAATATGTGCGGCGTCTTGCCGATCACTTCTGCCAGCGTGTAGCCGGTGATTCTCAGCAACGCCTGGTTGACTGAAATGATGCGCTCCTCGGCGTCGGCAACATAAATACCTTCATCGCTGAGATCGAACATCCGCGTGTTCAGCAGGTGGTTCTGGGCAGCTTCGATGCGCGCTGAAATGTCGGTAAGAGTGCAGATCAGGCCGTTGGGGTTACCCGTCGAGTCGAGTACCGGCGAGAGCGTCAGGCAGGCCCAGAAAGTACTGCCGGATTTCTTGCGCCAGCGCAAATCGATTTCGTTGCAGCACTGCTCCAGCAGAATGTCGTCGATACGCCGCGGCGCGGCCTCATCGGTGATGTCATCATCATCTTCGGCACAAAGGAAAGAAATGTGTCGGCCGACAGCCTCATCGGCGCTATAGCTGAACTGGCGTGCGGCCGCCTTGTTCCAGCCGGTAATGTTTCCGTGCAAATCCAGATTGATGACGGAATCGTTCACCTGATCAAGAATCTGCGTCTGACAATTGATCAGCGCCTCGTGCCTGTCAAACTCACCGGAAATGTTGCGGTTGTTCTCGTGCATATGCAGCAAGCGGCCAGTCAGATGCGCCAGGGTGGCAAGGCGCTCGCGCTCGGCTGCATCGTAGCCACCGGCGCGGCCGGCCAATGCGAAAAACCCGAAAAGGGTCCCGCCATGCGTCACTGCCTGTTTAATCTCGTGACCGCTGTCGCTATCGATATCCGTCGGGAAAAAACCACCTCGCGGACTTTCCAGAAGATGGCGCGCTACCGCGCTGAGCGTTGCATCACGAGCAGCACCCTGCTGGATTTGCGTGGCCTCAATCAATTCGGCACTGACTTCAAATGATCCCACAGCGTGGGAATGGCTAGACATAAATCCTGGCTCCTGATTGACCAGAGCACGGCCGGCCGAATTGCATGGTTTGAATAGGGGCGGTCAGCGGCAGGTCAGAAAGCGGATATTACGGCACTTTGACGCGATATTGAAGCGCATTGCAGCATGAAATCCAAAATCAGTCAGCACACTCTGCCGCAAAGCGGGCCGAAAAAACCTCAATACCGGCTTCGGTTACCACGGCATCGAGCGGTACATCGTGCCAGGCGGGGTAAATATTGGCAGTGCGCGCCAGTTCGAAACCGATACCGATGGACAGGGGTCGCGGGGTAAGCGCCGCCAAGGTGCGATCGAAATAACCAGCACCATAGCCAAGACGATACCCCGC
>DAOLZE010000052.1:0-1848 GCA_035426125.1 Rhodocyclaceae bacterium | reverse complement strand
CGCCGTATCGAAGACATTCACCGGAATCAGTAGCATATCTGGTAGCAACGGTGCGCCATCTGACGGCGTGGGAATGCCGTGGCGATCAACCTCCATGGCACTCCCGGGGTGCCATGCGTGGAATGTCATCGTCATTGACCCATCTGTCACTCTGGGCAAGCAACAATGCACGCCTCGCTCAATCAGATGCGCAGCCAGCGGCCGGCAATCGAATTCGCCGCGAATCGGCCAGCAGAAACCCAGGATGCGTGGCCGGCAGCGCTGCAACAGGCACCGTAGATGATCGTCGAGCGCCGTGGACAAGTGCAGGTGCTCATCGGCGCTCAGCGCCTCGCGTGCAGCGATTCCGGTGCAGCGCAGCGTACTTCTCGTCACGGCAATATCGTTGCCTTGATCTGTACGGTTTTCCACTCCGCGTTCAGAGGGAGAGATACGATCAGGCATATGCTATTCTTGAAGTGGAAGAGGGCAGTCCGGCCAGCGGGCTATTCCGGTGGCCGGGCAGACTGATTGGACCATTTGTGTCGTTCCGGTCGAACAAAAAAGTTGAATAGCTGCATCGGCAAGTATAGCCATTCTCGTTGCACACCTTGTACCCTGTGCTTTCCATGTTCAACACTATAAACATGAAACTCTGGTTTTGCCTCATCTCGCTGCTGTGTACTCTGGCGCAGGCCGCGCCCGGTGACGGCCGTGTACTCGCTGCGCGCGAGGCATTCCGCAACGGTGAGCGAATACATCTGGCTGCCTTGCCGAATACAGCAGAGTGGAAGGGGCAGGGATCGCAATACGATCTTGAACCATGGATCGAGTACTGGCGGTTGCGTCAGCGTCTCAACGACGGCCAAACCGATGGTATTGCAGATTTTCTGCAGCAGCAGAGCGGTTCTTACCTTGCCGAAAAGCTACGCGGCGACTGGCTCAAGGATCTCGGCAAAAAGCAGCAGTGGGAAGACTTCCAGCGCGAGCGCCCACTGCTGCTGCTGCCCGATAACGAACTGACCTGCTATACCCTGCAAGGCCGACTTGCAATGCAAAACGACGCGACGGCGCTCGATGAAGCCCGCCCGTTATGGCTCGACGCTCTGGAAATGCCAGCGTCGTGCATCCCGCTAATGGACAGACTGGTTGTCGCCGGGCGCATCGACGTCGATGATGTCTGGGAACGCATGCGGCGGCTTCTGTCCGCCAAACAGATCGCTGCGGCAAAACGCACCGCCGAATACCTTCCTGCGGCGCAGATGCCTGCATCACGAACACTCGAAGCAATCCTGGATAAACCGCAGCGTGCACTCGATACGGTACCGGCCAATTTCGCCAGCACACGTCTTGGGCGCGAAATGTCTCTGTATGCCGTGCAACGATTGTCGCGTATCGATCCGGCAGCAGCAGCCACAAGCTGGTTGAAGATTCAGGAAAAATTTTCCGAGGCCGAACGCGGCTATGCCTGGGGGCAGATCGCCTGGCAGGCGGCGCTTCGCCACCTGCCCGAAGCACTCGACTGGTATGCGCTGGCCTGGCAGAGTAAAAATCTCAGACTCTCCGATGAGCAACTGGCCTGGCAGGCCCGTGCGGCGCTCCGCGCACTCGACTGGCCGATGGTGCAGTGGAGCATCGTACAAATGCCGCAGCAAATGGCCGAGCAACCCGACTGGATCTACTGGCAGGCGCGCGCTCTGGCGGCGCAGGGCCACGCCGAAAAAGCCAATGCGCTCTACCTGAAAATTCGTGGGCAGCCGAATTTTTACAGCAACCTCGCCGATGGAGAACTCAATCGGCTGATCGCGATTCCGCCCCGCGCACCATCGCCGACGGCTGAAGAACTTGCCGCCGTGCGCGACAACCCGG
>DAOLZE010000051.1:0-12250 GCA_035426125.1 Rhodocyclaceae bacterium | reverse complement strand
GCAATCGTTGTCAAAGCGCGCGCCTGACCAAGCAGTATCTCGCCAATCGCCACGCCGATGCGCCGGGTGCCGAAGTCGAAAGCCAGCACGGTACCCGTCGCGCGGGCTTGTGGCACAAGCTGGGGCGCGGCGCTCATCTTTTCAATCTCTGTGCCGCGCCATATCAGGCGTGACCTGCCACATCGGAAAGATTTGCAAAATCCACACCAAGCAGATGCATCGCCGCAGCAAGTCGCTCCTCGGGTGGCAAGTCGAAAATGATCTGTGGGTCGGCAGAGACATTCAGCCAGGCATTCTGCGAAAGTTCCCATTCGAGCTGGCCGGCCGACCAGCCGGCATAGCCCAGCGTTACCAGAATCTCCGAGGGCGTACCGTGTGCGCCAATTTCCTGAAGAATGTCGCGTGTGCTGGTTAAACCGATGTCTTCCCTGATCGCCAGTGTCGATTGCCAATGACCGGTCGGGCGATGCAGGACGAAGCCGCGATCAGTTTGCACTGGCCCGCCGTAATACACCGGTGTAGCACCAAGCGTGGCGTCGCTCGATGCTTCCAGCGAAATGTTGATACGTCCGAAAAGTGTGGCAAGGTCCATGTTCATCGGCCGATTGATGATAATGCCGAGAGCACCTTGCTCGTTGTGCTCACAGATATAGGTCAACGAGCGGGAGAAATTCGGATCGGACATGGCGGGCATGGCGATCAGAAAATTATGGGTCAGGCAAACGGAGTGAGCGACTTCAGCCATGCCGATATTGTAATGCGTGCGCCAGCGTCTGTCACAAGACAATCCGCCGCGTCAATCCACGGGTAGAATCCCTACTTTCAAAGTATTGGGAGCTCTTCGTGCAACTCGTTTGCCTCGACCTTGAGGGTGTTCTCGTTCCTGAAATATGGATCGAGTTCGCCAATCGCACCGGCATTCCGGAACTGCGCCGTACCACGCGCGACGAACCCGATTACGACAAGCTGATGAAATTTCGGCTGGCCCTGCTGGCACAGCACAAGCTCGGCCTGCCGGACATCCAGAAGGTGATTGCCGAAATGGGCCCGATGGCCGGCGCAAAAGACTTTCTCGACGACCTGCGCACGCGCTTCCAGGTGATTATCCTGTCCGATACATTTTATGAATTTGCCATGCCGCTGATGGGCCAACTTGGCATGCCGACGCTTTTTTGCCACAAGCTTGAAGCCGATGCCAACGGCTTTCTCGTCAACTACCACCTGCGCATGCCCGACCAGAAGCGCGAATCGGTAAAACGTTTCAGGGAACTCAATTTCAAGGTGATCGCCGCCGGTGATTCCTATAACGACACAGCAATGCTCGGTGAAGCGCATGCCGGTATTCTGTTTCATCCGCCGGAAAACGTCATCCGTGAATTCCCACAATATCCGGTGACCATGGACTACGCCGAGCTTGATGCAGAGATCGACAAGGCCAGCGCGAGAATCTAGATCTACTCTCTTCTCTACTCCCGACTCTCTACTTTCGACTAACCTCCCATGCACCGCGAACGCTTCTACACGCTCACCGCTTCCTGCCCAGACCGCGTTGGCATCATTGCCCGCGTCTCCGGTTTCATCGCCGAGCACCGTGGCTGGATTCTCGAGTCAAGTTACCATGCCGACAACGCCGAACTCGAGCATGCGCCGCGCTATTTCATGCGTATTGAGATCAAGGCCGCCTCGCTGCCATTCGATATCGCCGAATTTCGCACACGCTTTGCGCCACTGGCAGCAGAACTGGAAATGGATTGGTCGCTCACGGATAGCGCACAGAAAAAACGCGTCGTCATCCTCGTCTCAAAGCAGGAGCACTGCCTCTACGACTTGCTGGCGCGCTGGCAATCGAAGGAACTCGACATTGAGATTCCCTGTGTTATTTCAAATCACGACACCTTAAAGGGCTTTGTCGAATGGCACGGTATTCCATTTCATCATGTGCCGATCGGCCCGGATAACAAGGATGCCGCCTACGCCGAAACCATACGCCTGTTCGCTGCAGCGCGCGGCGACTGCATGGTGCTGGCGCGCTTCATGCAGATACTACCGCCGCAACTCTGTGCCGCCTATCCAAAAAGCATCATCAACATTCATCACTCGTTTCTGCCAAGTTTTGTCGGCGCACGCCCCTATCACCAGGCGTATCAGCGCGGCGTCAAGCTGATCGGGGCAACTTGCCACTTCGTCACCGCCGAACTCGATCAGGGACCGATCATCGAACAGGATGTAATCCGTATCGACCATTCAGATTCTGTCGAGGATATGGTGCGTTACGGCAAGGACATCGAGAAGGCCGTGCTGGCGCGTGGCCTGCGCTACTTTCTCGAAGATCGCGTCCTGGTGCATGGCAACAAGACCGTCGTCTTCCGCTGATCGTCGCCGCAAGTTTTCTGCAAGTACTCAGCCCTCGCCGGCCTGATCCGATGTGGGCAATTCAGCCGGGAAAGTGATGGAAAATACCGACCCCCGTCCCACCTGCGTTCGCAATGCAAACCCGATATTCAGCAGGCGCGAAATCCGCAGGGCGATAGACAGACCGAGACCAAACCCGGCGCTCGGATTACGGGCGAGATTGTCGATCTGGTAGTACTCGTCAAAAATCCGCTGCTGATGCTCCGGCGGAATGCCCGGACCATTGTCGCGTACTTCGATACAAATTCCCTGCGCACAACGTCGCACGCAAACCAGGATGGCGCCACGCCGGGAAAACTTGATGGCGTTGTCGACAAGATTACCGAGCAGTCGCGTGAGCAGAACAGGATCGCTATGAACATGCCCGCGTCCCCGGCTAAAACGCAAGAGAGCATGGGCCCGCTTTGCAATCGGCACGTAAGTTACTTCGAGGTTATGAAAAATATCCGCGACAGAAATTTCCCGGAGCTGCGGCTGGATGTTGCCCATGTCCAGCCGGGAAACATCCAGCAGCGCCTGCAATTGTTCGGAGATAGCATTGATCGAGAGACGCAGCTTTTGCATGGCATCCTGCTGCTGCGGGGTGAGTTCCTCGCCATCGATGGCGTCAGCAAAAAGTTGCGCGGCATATAGGGGTTGGCGCAGATCATGGCTGGCGGCATTCAGAAAATGTGACTTTGTTTCGGCAAGTGACTGTGCCTCGCGACGCCTTTCTTCAAGCTCAATCATGGTCATGCACAGATTTTCCTCAATCTGCTTGCGCTGATCGATATCGCTATTGGTGCCGATAATACGCAGCGGTTTACCGTTGGCGTCCCGACCGACCAGCATGCCGGTACCATAAATCCATTTCCAGCGGCCATCCTTGCACAGCATGCGGAATTCAATACTGTCGCTGGGTTTCTTCAAGTCAAGAACCTGCTGGTAGCATTCGATGACCGAAGGCATGTCCTCGGGATGAATGCGCGTCATCCACTCGCTGCTGGTATTGCCAATTTCATTTTCTGTGAATCCAAGAATATCCTTCCAGCGTTTTGAGTAGGTTGTTTCGCCGGTCAGAAGATTGGAGTCCCACACACCGAGACCGGCCGCCTCCAGAGCCAGTGTCCAGCGTTCCTCGTTCTGGCGTAGCGCCGCCTCCATGAATCTGCGTTCGCTGATATCGCTGTTGGT
The DNA here is from genome assembly GCA_035426125.1 of Rhodocyclaceae bacterium. GTDB lineage: Bacteria > Pseudomonadota > Gammaproteobacteria > Burkholderiales > Rhodocyclaceae > Sterolibacterium. The sequence continues at coordinate 8,665 of DAOLZE010000051.1, read as the reverse complement.
ACCGACAATGCGCAATGGTTTACCGCTGGCGTCACGACTGACAACCATGCCGCGCGCGAGAATCCATTTCCAGCTGCCGTCCTTGCAGCGCATGCGCAACTCAATGGATGTGGTAGTCGTTTTCCCGTCCAGCAGGTTTTTCTGGTTTGCCCCGGCGATCGGCAGGTCGTCCGGGTGAACGCGCTTGAACCATTCTTCAGGCAGATCGGGAATCTCTTCATCCGTATGACCAAGCATCTCCTTCCAGCGTGTTGAATAGGCGAGTTCTCCAGTCCGTACATTCCAGTCCCACACGCCATCGCCGGTACCTTCCAGAGCAAATTTCCAGCGCTCCTCACTTTGCCGCAGCGTCGCCTCCATACGCTTGCGTTCGGTGATATCAAGGATTACCGCGCTGCACGTTTGTCCTGTTGCATCGATGGCAGCTTCGATTTGTACGGCCAGTTGCGGGCGCTGATGCGTAGGCAGGAGAGTCATCTCGCAGGTGTTTTCATTTCGACCGGCAAATACCCGTTGCAAGAAGGCATCAAAAACCGGCAATGACTCAGTACTGACAAAAGTGCCGAATTTTTCACGCTGCAGACGCGCTGTCGGACAACCCAGCAGGCTGGCGCCACGAAGATTGCTCTGGAGTATTGTGCCGTCGCGTCCGAAGATAAAGTACGCCACCGGTGCAAGATCAAGAAGATCGGTGCTCCGCTTCAGGCTCGCCTCGCGTACGCCCTTGTCCGGCGCCGATGTCAGAGACTGCTGTTGCGTCGCCTCTTTCTTCGCGCTGCCGCCAGTGTCCCCGTCGTCCGCCCTGCGTTGTTTGCCCATTGCCGCCCCCTGCTTTCGCCTGCAACTTCATCAGTATGCAAGTCGGTCGTCAATCGTCGATTGATCGGCGAATGCGCATTTTTGCATTATGAAGCAACTGGCGCATCTCGCAAGACATGCGTTTCACCACTGACGATTCAAATGAACCACAGCCCGCTCCAGCCAAAAAATGGGCGCCACAAAGGGCGCCCAAAGATCCAGCCAGGAGAAATTATGATTTCGATTTAATTGTAGTGATATGCCGACTCGCCGTGCGAAGAGATGTCGAGGCCTTCGCGCTCCTCATCTTCCGAAACACGCAGACCAATGAACATGTCGACCAGCTTGTAGCAGATGTAGGCGACCACCCCCGACCATGCAATGGTTACCCCCACCGCAGTCACCTGGGCAGTCACCTGATCGATAATCGAATAATCTTCAGAGACTTTGTTGGCGACATAGTCAAATACGCCGGTACCGCCAAGACTTGGGGAACAGAACACGCCAGTGAGGATGGAACCAAGGATGCCACCGACACCATGTACGCCGAACACGTCGAGAGAATCATCGACACCCAGCGTACGCTTCAGACCATTCACGCCCCACAGGCAAATCACACCTGCCAGAAGACCGATGGCCAAAGCGCCGCCAACACCGACGTAACCACACGCTGGAGTAATCGCCACCAACCCGGCCACCGCGCCTGAAGCTGCGCCAAGCATCGATGGCTTGCCCTTCAGCAGCCACTCCATCAGCATCCAGGACAACGCTGCTGCCGCTGTCGCCAGCCATGTATTGACGAAGGCAAGCGCCGCAGTTCCATTGGCTTCCAGCGCCGATCCGGCGTTGAAGCCGAACCAGCCAAACCACAGCAGCGAAGCGCCGATCATGGTCATTGTCAGGCTGTGCGGCGCCATCGAGTCCTTGCCGTAACCGACGCGCTTGCCGATGACGAAGGCGCCAACCAGTGCAGCTACGGCAGCATTGATATGCACCACGGTGCCGCCGGCAAAATCTATTGCACTCTTTTGAAACAGAAAGCCCGCCTTGGACGTTTCGCTCACCAGCGTAGCCGCATCCTTGATGGCGTCCGGCCCGGTCCAGAACCAGACCATGTGGGCGATCGGCAGATAGCTGAAGGTGAACCACAGCACCGCAAACGCCAGCAAGGCAGAGAACTTGACGCGCTCGGCAAAAGAGCCAATCACCAGCCCCACGGTAATCGCCGCGAAGGCGCCCTGGAAAGCAACGTAGATGAACTCTGGAATCATCACACCCTTACTGAAGGTCGCCGCCAGCGAATCCGGGGTGATGCCCTTGAGCATCAGCTTGTCAAAATTACCGAAGAAAGCATTGCCCTCATTGAAGGCAATGCTGTAGCCATAGACAGCCCACAACACGCTGATCAGCGAGAAGATTACGAACACCTGCATCAGCACCGACAGCATGTTCTTGCTGCGCACCAGGCCGCCATAAAACAAGGCCAGACCGGGGATCGACATGAGAATGACAAATGCCGTGGCGACGATCATCCATGCTGTGTCACCCTTGTTGGCCGCCGGTGCCGGCGCAACAGCCTGAGAAACGGCAACCGCTGTAACGGCGAGGGTTGCTGGAGCAGCTGATTTGTCATCGGCATAGGCGGCACCGATAGACGACCATGCAAAAAGTATGGCCATTAATAGCAGAATGAGTTTTTTCATCATGTTCCCCTTAAATGGCATCCTCACCGGTTTCGCCGGTACGAATGCGCACAACCTGCTCAAGATCGAAAACGAAAATCTTTCCATCACCGATTTTTCCGGTGCTGGCAGCTTTCTCGATGGCTTCGATCACCTGTTCGAGCAGCGTATTTTTCACAGCGGCCTCGACCTTGACCTTGGGCAAAAAATCAACGACATATTCCGCGCCGCGATACAGCTCGGTATGTCCCTTCTGCCGTCCGAATCCCTTGACTTCCGTGACCGTGATGCCCTGTACACCGATGGCCGAGAGGGCTTCGCGCACTTCGTCGAGCTTGAATGGCTTGATGATGGCAGTAACCAGTTTCATGTTGGTTCCTTTCATTTTATGCAAAAATATTTACAGGTTTTTTGAGAAGGAAATTACAGTGCGCCCATCGCCAAGATCCCGGTTGAATGCATTGCGATATGGATCGCCGACACCACCCTTGGCATTGCTACCCGAGTAGTAAAGTCCGACCGTACCCACGCCGACATCCCTCGTAACACCAAGCTTCCAGTCGCTATAGGAGGCCGCGCCGAAGCCCTTGATCGACTGATGACCGGTATGCGCGTTGACGCCCCATCCGCCACCAAGATCGTAGCTGGCGGAAAGATCGGCATAACCGCTGCCGCGCGTATTCCCGCCCGTCGCCGAAGTAAACCCGAAGATATGGCTGGAGACGGCATCGGAATACTTGAAGCTCAGCCACTTCCAGCCGATGAGCGCGTAAATTTCCGTGGTATCAGGCTTGACGAAGCTGGCCGGATAGGCGCCCGGGTAGTTGTAGGTCAATACGCCGAAATCATAATTCCAGTCACCACCGGCAAAGCTGTTCTTGTAGCCGCCATAGATGTCGAGTTCGATCGGTGCGCTGATGCCGGGGCCGACATCGCTCAGCCAGGAAATATTCGAGCTCCAGGCGCCGAAATAGAAACCGCTGGTGTGCGCATAATCAACACCGCCCTGAATCGCCGCCTTGCCGTTGGTCTGGGCAATGCCGCGATAGAGATACTCAGACGCCAGCATGACATTCCCGGTAAACGGCGAAGCAACAGCAGGTGCAGCAGATGTGGCTGATGCAACATCCTCTGCAAAAGCGACAGCGGGGACAAGGCAGGCGGCGATTGCAAAAGCAAGGGTGGTTCTTTGCATGTTGTTCTCCCAGATGAAAAATATTAAAAGGCTCGGCAACAACCATTCAGCACGATGCGTGCCAGCCATGGAATACTATTTTAATCAGAGCATTACCATTCGAAGCAAAATAAGCCGGGCAATCGGAAGCACTGCCGGCGCACCGAAACGCAGCATCGGGCAAAGGTTTTGCACCATATGGAGACACATGGCGCATCCGCCCCATGAATCGGAGGAGAGGTAACGCCTATGCTAGAATTTTCTGATACTTGAGGAACCCACCATGCTCAATCCGAAATTGCTCGACGATATTTCCACCCGCATCTCCGAACTGATTGCCGCCACACCGGCAAGGGATATCGAAAAAAATACCCGCGCGCTTCTTTCAAGCGCCTTTGCCCGGCTTGATCTGGTCACGCGCGAGGAGTTCGACATTCAAGTGACCTTGCTGGCACGCGCGATGGAGAAACTCGCCGCACTCGAGGCACGCGTCGCTACGCTTGAGAAATAGCCTGCCCAACACTTTTGAACATCTTCTGAAGGAGGCATGAATATGTCCGACCAATCGACCGAACGCTATACCGGTATTGCGATTTCTCTGCACTGGCTGATCGCATTGGGTATTTTTTGTGCAATGGGACTCGGCGTGTACATGGCGGATCTGCCGCTCAGCCCGACCAAGATCCAGTTGTACACGTATCACAAATGGATCGGCATCAGCATCCTGTCGCTGGTCATCCTCCGCATCCTCTGGCGTATCACCCATCGCCCGCCACCACTACCCGTCGGGATGTCGGAAAAAGAACAACGCATCGCCCACGGCATTGCCCATGGGATGTATCTGTTCATGCTGATAGTGCCGCTGACCGGCTGGCTCATGAGTTCGGCGCTCGGCAAGCCAGTGGTGCTCTTCAACCTGCTGCCGTTGCCCGATCTGATCAGTGCCGACAAACAAACCGGCGAGCTGCTGAAGGAGGTCCACGAGATATGCAATTACACCTTCGCCACATTGTTCAGCCTGCATATCCTCGCTTCACTCAAACATCATTTCAAGGATCGTGACGGCACGCTGGCGCGCATGTTGCCGTTTCTTGAGAAAAACCGGCGATGAAACATCTTCCCTTCGTCATTCCTGCCATCATTTTCACCAGCTTCGCGCTGCTGCCGCCGGTCGCTGTAGCTAATGAATTTGGTGTTGTTCTGGCGGAGAAAAGCGGGATCACCTTCGTCTCAAAACAGATGGGGGCACCGAGCGAGGGCCGTTTCGGAAAATTTTCCGCGCGGATCACCTTCGATCCGGCAAAGCCGGAACAGGGGCGCGCGCAGATCGATGTCGACCTGACGAGTATCGACGCCGGCAGTGCCGATGCCAACGAAGAGGTGAATAGTAGAGTCTGGTTTAACACGCGCGAATTTCCCACTGCGAGATTTGTCGCCCCCAGCCTCAAGCCGCTCGGTGGCGGCCGTTACGAGGCCACCGGCAAGATGACCATCAAGGGTAAGACACGCGATGTCGTCGCACCCTTCACCGCAAAGATCGACGGCAATACCGCCGTGCTCGAAGGCAGTATCCCCATCCAGCGCCTGCAATACGGCATCGGCGATGGCGTTTGGGCAGACACCTCGGTCGTCGCCGATGAAGTACAAGTACGTTTTCGCTTCACCCTGTCCGCCATCCCTGCGCTCAAAAAATAGTGCGGCAGGCAGTGCCTGCTGCCGCGCTCCTTTCCTTCAATTCCCAAGGAACCATCATGCATAAATACCTCGCTCCCCTGGCGCTCTCCGCCGCTCTCGCCACTCCGGCTTTCGCTGCCGACAACTACACCATCGATACCAGACACACCTTCCCGGTGTTCGAGATCAGTCACCTCGGCTTCTCGACCCAGCACGGTCGCTTCGACAAGACCTCCGGCAAGATCACTCTCGATCTCGCCGCAAAAAGTGGCAGCGTCGATCTGAACGTGGACACAACATCGCTCGACATGGGCTTCGACGCATGGAAAGAACACCTCTCTGCGGATGGTTTCTTCAACACCGAGAAATTCAAAACCATGACATTCAAGTCGGACAAGTTGATTTTTGAAGGTGACAAAGTGGTTGCTGCAGAAGGCGAATTCACCCTGCTCGGTGTGACCAAACCACTCAAATTAACCGTCAGCAATTTTCGCTGCGGCGCCAACCCAATGAGCAAGAAAGCCATGTGTGGTGCGGATATCGCCGTCACCATCAAGCGTTCGGATTTTGGTATGACGAAGTATCTTCCTGCCATCGGCGATGAAGTGAAGATCAGTTCGCCGGTCGAAGCGTACAAGGATTAAGTCGACGATGCACAGCGTGGCCGGGGTCAACAATGACGGAATCGATGCCCGCAGCGTCACGCGCCTGGCCGCCGCGCTGGGTCTGGGCCTGCTCCTCGCTGCCTGTGGCAGTCAGCCGCCGCGACCGATTGCCGAACGTGAAGGCTCATCCGTTGCGCCAACCGCTGTCCAATCTACGCCACCTGCACAGAAGCCACCCTATGTATTGAAACGTGGCGGCGGCTTCTACCGTGACGATGGCCCCGGCGACAATCCACCATCGCCGGAATTTCTTGAGGCAATTCCCAATGCCGAACCGAAACTTGAGCCACTTCACCGCTTCGCCAACAAGCCGTACTCGGTACTCGGTCGCGATTACGTGCCTCTGACCTCGCTGGCGCCCTACCATGTGCAAGGCGTGGCAAGCTGGTACGGGCGCAAGTTCCACGGCCAGAAAACATCCAGCGGCGAGGTCTACGATATGTATGGCATGAGTGCTGCCCACACCACGCTGCCGATCCCCAGCTATGCGCGTATCACCAATCCAGCCAACGGCAAATCTGTGGTTGTGCGTGTGAATGACCGGGGACCATTCCATTCCGACCGGGTCATTGATTTATCATATGCGGCGGCATGGAAGCTCGGCTACATCGGCAATGGCAGCACACTCGTTGATATCGAAAGCGTCCTGCCCGGCGGCCCATTGATGGAAAGACCGGTCGGCCCACCACCGGAAACCGGCGATCCACTGGCCAGCCTGCTCGAACGCGTCGAACAGGCGAAGGAACCAAGTCAGGTCGCCAGCTCGTCAGCCGAATCCATGAATTCTCGCGGCATATTCCTGCAACTCGGCGCCTTCGGTAATTCCGACAATGCCGAGAACCTCAAATCCCGCCTCAGCCGCGAACTGGCCAGCCAACCTGGCACCGCAGAATATTCCGAAAAACTAACGGTAGTTGCCCGCGCCGGCATCTACCGCGTCCAGCTCGGCCCCTGGGCCGACCACGATCAAGCCGAGCGCGCCGCCGAGCGGCTGCGCGAAGTATTTGAAGTGAAGCCCGTACTTATTCAACAGTAGGCGAAACCCGGCTGTTCTCCAGCTGGTGCGGGCTTGACAGACCAGCAGACTTGTCAGAGCCAGAATAGTCGCACTGATATAATCCTCAATACTTTCACCGCAACTTTCCTTCATTCCAAATTTACTTTAATCCATGCGCACACTGCTGTTGTCCCTGTTGCTCGCCCTGCTGACGGCGCTCCCGGCTCAGGCGCAGCTAACCTCGCCACCACTATCGATTGCAGCACGCACCTGGCTGCTGGTTGATTTCGGTTCCGGCCAGGAACTGGCCAGCACTAATCCAGATGAACGCATTGAGCCGGCTTCGCTGACCAAGCTGATGACCACATATCTGTCATTTGCCGCCATCAAACAGGGAACGATCAAACTTGATCAGACCGTGCCAGTCTCCGAACGCGCCTGGAAAGCCCAGGGGTCGCGCATGTTCATTGAGCCAAAGCGATCGGTGACGGTGAGCGAATTGCTACACGGCATGATCGTCCAGTCAGGAAATGACGCATGCATTGCTCTGGCGGAACTTATTGGCGGCAGCGAAGAAGGTTTTGCGCAACTGATGAACCGCGAGGCACTGCGCCTCGGTCTGGCACACTCGCAATTCCGCAACGCCACCGGCCTGCCGGATCCACAGCACTACACAACGGCACGCGATCTGGCAAAGTTAACCACGGCGCTGATCCGCGACTTTCCCGATTTCTATCCGCTGTTTTCAATCAAGGAATATCGCTACAACAACATCAACCAGCCCAACCGCAACCGGCTGCTATGGAGTGATCCGCATGTCGACGGGGTGAAGACCGGACATACCGAAGGTGCTGGTTACTGCCTGATTGCCTCGGCAAAACGCGATTCACGGCGTCTGCTTTCGGTGGTGCTGGGAACAACGTCGGAAGCCTCACGCGCCAGCGAATCGCAACGGCTGCTCGATTACGGTTTCCAGTTCTATGATGGCGTAAAACTCTACAGTGCCGGCCAGGTAGTCTCGCAATTGCGCGTCTTCAAGGGTCGATTGAATAACGTCAAGGCCGGCTTCGACACTGACTTCGCGCTGTCTGTGCCGAAGGGGCAAAGCGCCCAGCTCAAGGTTGAGGTGCAGAGCCTGCAACCGCTGCTGGCACCGGTGCGCATCGGCCAGCGTGTCGCCACTCTGAAGCTGACGCTGGGTGACAAGCCGTGGGGTGAATATCCACTGGTGGCACTCGAGGAGGTGCCGCTCGCCGGTTTCTTTGGCCGTGCCTGGGACACCGTCAAGATGTGGTTTGAATGATGGGCATGCGATGATTTATCTGAATGGCGAATTCATGCCGCTGGTCGAGGCGAAGATTTCGGTCATGGATCGCGGCTTCCTGTTTGGCGACGGCGTGTATGAGGTCATCCCTGTCTATTCGCGGCGACCATTTCGGCTCGCCGAACATCTGACGCGACTGCAACACAGTCTGGCCGGCATCCGTATGGCCAATCCGCTGACAAGCGAAGAATGGCCTGCGCTGATCAGAAAAATTATCGAATCCGCCGACAGCGACGATCAGCAGGTATATCTGCAGGTGACGCGTGGCGCCGACAGCAAGCGCAACCACGCGTTTCCGGCCCGCGTCACACCCAGCGTATTCATGATGAGCGAGCCACTCGTCGCCCCACC
>DAOLZE010000050.1:0-12378 GCA_035426125.1 Rhodocyclaceae bacterium | reverse complement strand
GCGTCAGCGGCTGGTCATGCGGATCGAAGGCATAGGCATCGACCCCGGCAGCACACAAGGCGGCGAGGACTGCGGCGCCGCTTTTCAGCGACACTTCGCGCTCGGCAGAATCTCCACCGAACATCACCGCCACCTTGCCAAATTCAGCAGGCTTCAAGGTGCTCTCCAACGATGCGTACTTCCGGGTGCAGATCCACGCCAAACTTTTCCTTTACGACGACCTGAATATGGCCGATTAGACTTTCTATCGCACTCGCCGTCGCCTTGTTCTGCGGATTAACGATGAAATTCGAATGCTTTTCTGAGACTTGCGCACCGTCGATGGAAAAGCCCTTGAGATTCGCCGCCTCGATAAGGCGTGCGGCATGATCACCGGGCGGATTGCGGAATACCGATCCGGCATTCGGCAGGTCAAGCGGCTGTGTGGCCATGCGCTTTTCGAGCAGTACGCGAATCCGCTCCCGCGATCCCTCACCGTCACCCGGAGGAAAGCGCAGCCAGACGGCGGAGAACCATTCGTCGCAAACCTCGCGCAGGCCAGCGTGGCGGTAGGCGATGGCGAACTCCTCCGGACGACGCTCACGGCGCACACCATGGCGGTCGATGGTCAACACACGTTCGACATGATTCCAGGTTTCACTGCCATGGCAGCCGGCGTTCATCGCCAGTGCACCGCCGATGGTACCGGGGACGCCGGCGAGAAATTCCGCGCCGGCGAGATCGTGGCTGGCAGCAAAACGGGCTAATTTCGGACTGGCCACGCCGGCTTCGGCATAAATAATGCCATCATCGCCGGACGCCGGCTCTTCGATGCGCAGCGCTTTCAAGGCCCCGTGGGTAAACACCACGGTGCCAGCAAAACCACCATCGCGCACCAGCAGGTTGGAACCGAGGCCGACGAACAGCAAAGGCTCGTCATGACGCAGTCCGGTGAGAAAAGCGGCGAGATCGTCGAGATCGGCTGGGAAATAGGCGTGCGCCACCGGCCCACCGGCACGCCACGAGACATGTCGCGCCATCGGCTCGGCGTGGCGCAACTCACCACGCAACGGCGATGCCGATGGATGCTGGCGAACGCCCGTCTCGATCATTGTGCACTTTCCTTGACGCTGGACAGCCTGCCCGGCACCGCACCAATTGACCCGGCACCCATGGTGATCACCACGTCGCCATCGCAGGCGTTGTCGAGAATCGTCTGCGGCATGTGTGCGATATCGTCCACGAACAGCGGTTCGATCTTGCCGGCGACACGTACGGCGCGCGCCAGCGTACGCGCATCGGCAGCAACAATTGGCGCTTCGCCTGCGGCATACACTTCACTCAGCAGCAGTGCATCGAAACCTGACAGTACTTTGACGAAATCCTCGAAACAGTCGCGCGTGCGCGTGTAGCGGTGCGGCTGGAAGGCCAGTATCAAACGCCGACCAGGGAAAGCGCCGCGCGCCGCAGCCAGCGTCGCCGCCATTTCAACCGGATGGTGGCCGTAATCGTCGACCAACGTGAACTTGCCACCGCCGGGTAGGGGGATTTCGCCGTAACGCTGGAAACGCCGGCCGACACCCTTGAACTCGGCGAGTGCCTTGACGATGGCGGCATCGGTAACGCCGACCTCGGTCACCACGGCAATTGCCGCCAGAGCATTCAGTACGTTATGCAGTCCGGGGATATTCAGGGTAATCGGCAGGCGGCTGAAAGTGCCGTTCTCGCGCACGCAATCGAAGCGCATCTGACCACTACCGCTGATGGCCTCGATGTTCTCGGCACGGAAATTTGCCTTTGATCCGGCAGCCAGGCCGTAAGTGACGATCTGCTTGCTGACGCGCGGCAGGATTTCGCGGACGTTGGCGTCGTCATCACAAAGTACGGCGACGCCGTAGAACGGCAGGCGCTGAAGGAAATCGACGAAGGCCTGACGCAGCTTGTCCATGTCATGGCCGTAAGTTTCCATATGATCGGCATCGATGTTGGTGACTACGGCGATCACCGGCGACAGGTAGAGGAACGAGGCATCCGATTCGTCGGCTTCGGCGACGAGGAATTCACCCTGGCCGAGCCGCGCATTAACGCCCGCGGAATTCAGTCGGCCACCGATGACAAAAGTCGGATCGATGCCAGCTTCGCCGAGAATGCTGGCGACCAGGCTGGTTGTTGTTGTCTTGCCGTGCGTACCGGCGATGGCGATGCCTTGCTTGAGGCGCATCAGTTCGGCAAGCATCTGCGCACGCGGCACGACCGGGATCCTGCGTTCGCGTGCAGCAATTATCTCCGGGTTGTCGGCTTGCACCGCCGTCGACACAACCACGGCGTCGGCGCACGCAACATTCTCCGCAGCATGCCCGCTGATCACGCGCACCCCAAGACCGGAAAGACGCTCCGTCGCCGCATTCGAGGACAGATCGGAGCCGCTGATCTCGAAACCCTGATTAACCAGAACCTCGGCAATACCGCTCATCCCGGCGCCGCCGATACCGACAAAGTGGATGCGTTTGACTTTATGTTTCATGGTGGACAAAGGGCAAGAGATTAAGGATTAATGGAAAACGTGTGGTCATTTCGATCCTCCTTTTGCCATATTCATACAGGCGTCAGCGACAACTGAAGTGGCATTTGGACGTGCGAGTTCGTGTGCCTTCTCGGCCATCTGCAGCAATTGTCCGCGGCCAAGGGTCCGCAGCAGACTGAGCTTTTCCGCGCTCAGCTCGCTTTGCGGCAACAGGATCGCCGCGCCGGCATCAGAAAGAAAGCGTGCGTTACTGGTCTGATGATCGTCGACTGCATGCGGGAAAGGCACGAGAATGCTGGCGACGCCAGCGGTAGCAAGCTCGGCGATGGTCAGCGCACCGGCACGGCAGACAACCAGATCGGCCCAAGCGTAGGCCCCCGCCATGTCATCGATAAAAGCGGTGCAATTGGACAGCACTCCGTGTTTTTCGTAACGGGCGCGCAGTGTCGCAAGATGCTTCTCACCCGCCTGATGAACAACCTGCGGCCGAAGCGCTTCCGGCAAAAGAGCCAGCGCGTCGGGCAGTGTTTCGTTGAGCACCTGCGCACCGAGACTGCCGCCGATCACCAGCAGGTTCAGAGGAAGCGACGCGCCGGCATTCATCCTCTCACCGTAGCGCTGCGCCGGGGGCGGCAGCGCGACGATTTCAGGACGTACCGGATTGCCGCACCATTCGGCCTTTTTCAGCGCCGCCGGAAAACCGCTGAGGACGCGATCGGCAACACCAGCAAGTACACGGTTGGCCAATCCCGCCACCGAATTCTGTTCATGGATGAGCAGCGGCACGCCGCGCAGCACAGCCATCATGCCGCCGGGAAAACTGACGAAGCCGCCCATGCCAAGCACGACATCGGGACGAATTTTTTTCAACTGGCCGAACGCCAGGGCAAAACCATGCAGCAGATTGAACGGCAGCAGCAGCTTGCGCAACAAACCCTTGCCGCGCAATGCGGCAAAGCGCAAGTTGGCCATTTCATAGCCACGCCCCGGCACCAGTCTGGCTTCCATGCCATCGGGATTACCAAGCCAGACCACACGCCAGCCAGCCGCCTTGACAGCATCGGCAACTGCCAAGCCCGGGAAAATGTGCCCACCTGTGCCGCCAGCCATGATCAACAAGGTTTTCATGCGCCCACCCCCGCATGATTTTGATTTTGGCTGCGCCGAAATCGCCTGCTCATGCGACCACCCCCCGCATCAACAGGCGATTTTCATAATCGACTCTCAACAAGATTGCCAGGGCTACACAGTTGACGAAGATGCCCGAGCCACCGAAGCTCATCAGTGGCAGAGTCAGTCCCTTGGTCGGCAACATGCCCATGTTGACGCCCATGTTGATGAACGCCTGAATGCCGATCCAGATGCCGATCCCTTGCGCCACCAGGCCGCTGTAGATGCGGTCGAGCAGCAGAGCCTGGCGACCGATGGCGAAGGCGCGCTGGACAATCAGCGCAAACAGGGTAATGACCGTGACGACACCCACCAGACCGAGTTCCTCGGCGATCACTGCAAGCAGAAAATCAGTGTGCGCCTCCGGCAGATAGAAGAGCTTCTCGACGCTGGCACCAAGACCGACACCGAACCATTCGCCACGACCAAAGGCAATCAGCGCATGCGACAACTGATAACCCTTGCCATAAGCATCCTGCCATGGATCCATGAAACCGAAGATACGTTCGCGACGATACGGTGAAACCCAGATCAGAACGACGAAGCCAATCAGCAGCACCACCACCAGCGCACTGAACAGGCGTACATTGATACCGCCGAGAAACAGGATGCCCATGGCGATGGCGACGATGACCACGAAGGCACCAAAATCCGGCTCGCGCAGCAACAACGCACCGACCATCAGCATGACGCCGGCCATCGGCAGGAAGCCACGACGAAACGAACCCATGTCGGGAAGCTTGCGGGAGGTGTAATCGGCCGCATACAGTACGGCGAACAGCTTCATGAGCTCCGAAGGCTGGAGATTCACAATACCCAGCGGCAGCCAGCGCTGCGCGCCATTTACCGAGCGACCGACATGTGGGATCAATACGAGAATCAGCAGTGTGAAGCCGCCGATGAACAGCCAGGGTGCCGCCTGCTGCCAGACGCGCAATGGCGTCTGGAACGCCACCACGGCAGCGATCATGCCGACGCCGACGTAGAAGCCATGACGCATGAGGAAATAAGTCGACTGATGGCCAGTGAATTTGCTGCCCTCCGCCATGGCAATCGATGCCGAATACACCATGACGAGACCGAGCATCAGCAACCCCAGCGCCGACCAGAGCAGCACGCTGTCAAGTTCCTGCGGTACAGATCGATATGTAGATTGATGTGCGCTCATGATGCGCCACCCTGTGCGGCCAGTTCACGCACCGCAGCCACAAAAACCTCGGCGCGCTGCACATAGCTGCGGTACATGTCGAAACTCGCGCAGGCCGGCGAAAGCAACACGGCATCGCCAGTCTGTGCGGCCGCAGCGGCAGCACGCACCGCAGCTTCCATGTCTCCGGCATAACACAGCGGAACACCAGTATCGCCGAGCACCGCTGCGATCTTGTCGGCATCCCTGCCGATCAACACCACACTGCGAGCATGCTTTCGCACCGCCTCGCGCAGCGGCGAGAAATCCTGACCCTTGCCGTCGCCGCCGGCGATCAAAACAATCTTGCGATTGTCCTGATCGCCGAGTCCGCTCAATCCGGCGACCGTTGCACCGACATTGGTACCTTTGGAATCGTCGAAATAGCGCACTCCGCCGATGTCGGCGACATACTCGACACGATGTGGCAAGCCCTTGAAACTTTGCAAACCTTCGACCAGTTGTACCAATGGCAGTCCGATGACATAGCACAGCGCCAGTGCAGCGAGGACGTTCGCAGCATTGTGCAGGCCGGGCAAAGGCAGTTGCCACAGCGGCAGCAGAAAATTATCGCCCTGCACCAGCCAGAATTCCCCTCCACGCTCGCACAATCCAAAATCCTCAAGCATCTTCGGCGCATCAAGGCCGAAGCTGATCAGCCAGCGCCCGACCTCGGCCATTTTCATGACCCGCGCATCGTTGCGGTTGAGCACCTGCACACCCGTACCAAAAAATACCCGCGACTTGACTTCGGCATATTCATTGAGATCGATGTAACGATCGAGATGGTCGTCGCTGACATTGAGCACGGTCGCCGCATCGGCATTGAGTGTTTCCAGGGTTTCCAGCTGGAAGCTCGACAGTTCGAGCACCCAGACTTCCGGCAGGCGTCCGGCATCGAGACGGCTCATCAGGGCATCGAGAGCCGCCGGCGAAATATTGCCGGCGAGTTCGGCGTCGCATCCGACGCTACGGCACAAATGCGCAGTCAACGCAGTGGTGGTGGTCTTGCCGTTGGTGCCGCTAATGGCGATAACCTTTGTTTGGTTGCGCACACCAAGCTCGCGCAGAGCGTACGCGAAAAGCTCGATTTCACCGACGATCGGAATGCCGCGCGCGCGGGCTTCAAAAACTACCAGCAGGCCCGGCGACAGACCGGGTGAGAGTGCCAGCACATCGATGCCATCGAGCAGCGGCTTGACGAATTCACCGGAGAGAAACTCGGCCTTTGCCCCTTCACCAATCAGCTTTTCCAGCAGTGGCAATGCCGGCGGTGCGCTGCGCGTATCGGCGACACGCACCCGCGCATCATTGCGCAGACACCAGCGCGTCATCGCCAGCCCAGATTCACCGAGGCCGAGCACCAGGATGTGTTTACCGGACAGGTTCATCGCAGCTTCAACGTCGACAGCCCGAACAGCACGAGCATGATGGTGATGATCCAGAAACGCACGACGACCTGGGTTTCCTTCCAGCCGCCGAGTTCGTAATGGTGATGTAGCGGCGCCATGCGGAATATCCGCTTGCCGCCCGACCACTTGAAATACAGAACCTGGATAACGACCGAGAGCGTCTCGGCGACAAACACGCCGCCCATGATGAACAGAACGATCTCCTGGCGCACAATCACCGCCACCGTGCCGAGCGCTGCACCCAGGGCCAGCGCACCGACATCGCCCATGAAGACTTCGGCGGGATAGGCATTGAACCAGAGAAAGCCGAGTCCCGCACCAGCCAACGCACCGCAAAATACCGCCAGTTCGCCGGCACCGGGGATATAGGGCAGCAGCAGGTATTTCGAGAGACCAACGTGTCCGGCGACATAGGCGAAGATACCCAGCGCCGCACCAACCAGCACCGTCGGCATGATCGCCAGACCGTCGAGGCCATCGGTCAGATTCACCGCATTGCTCGAACCGACGATCACCAGATAGCTTAACGCCATGAAACCGAAGACGCCGAGCGGATAACTGACGCTCTTGAAGAACGGCACAATCAGTGCGGCCTTGGGCGGCAGATCCATGGAGAAACCGCTCTGAATCCAAGCCGTCAATAGATCGAGAATCTTGCTGTTATCCGGCGCCGAAACGCTGAAGGCCAGACACACTGCGGCGATGGAAGCAATCACTGATTGCCAGAAAAACTTGCTGCGCGCCGAAAGTCCCTTCGGATTCTGGTGCACGACCTTGCGCCAGTCATCCACCCAGCCGACTGCACCAAAGCCCATCGTGACGATCAATACGATCCAGACAAAGCGATTGGAGAGATCAGCCCACAACAAAGTCGACATACCCACCGCGATGAGGATCAATGCGCCGCCCATGGTTGGCGTACCAGCCTTGATCAGATGCGTCTGCGGCCCATCATTACGTACCGACTGGCCAATTTTCTTCACCGTCAGCCAGCGGATCACCATCGGCCCACAGATGAAGGAAATCGCCAGCGCAGTCATCATCGCCAGCACCGTGCGCAGCGTGATGTAACCAAACACGTTGAAAGCGCGAATGTCCTTCGCCAGCCATTGGAAGAGGTCAAGCAGCATGGATATCTCCAGGAGCGAATAGCTTCATCATCGTGCTTCGATAGTTTTGATAGTTTCGATGGCGTCGATAGCCTCAATGGCATCTGCCACACGTTCCATTTTCATGAAGCGTGACCCCTTGACGAGTACCGTGGTGTCGGGATCGAGCAATGGCCGCAGGGCATTGATCAACTCTGTAACATTTTTGAAATGTGTGGCGCCGCCATCAAAATTGCGCACCGCAGTCGCCGCGTGTTCTCCCAGCGCCAGCAGCGTGTCGATGCCCATACTTTTGGCATAGCCACCGATTTCGTCGTGGAACTGGCCGGTCTGCTCGCCAACCTCACCCATATCGCCGAGCACGAAAATCTTTTTTCCGGGCAACGCCGCCAGCACATCGATCGCCGCGCGCATCGAATCCGGATTTGCGTTGTAGCTGTCGTCGATAAGCCGCGCACCATTGAGTGCACGGCGCAGTTGCAGACGTCCCTTGATCCCTGCATAAGCGGCAAGGCCCGCCACGACATCCGGAATGGTTGCGCCGCACGCCAGCGTCGTCGCTGCCGCCGCCAGTGCGTTGCACGCATTGTGTACACCGGGAACCCGCAGAACAGCCTCGCCAGAACCTTGTGGCGTAACAAGATGCAGAGTCCCACCAAATTCGTGCACCACATAGCTTGCGGAAATTTCGCCCCCGATACTGCTGTCGAGGCTGAAACTGACGATGTGCGAAGTACCTGCTGCACCTGCCAGTTCGCGCCACAGCGCAGCATGGGAATCATCGGCATTGATGACGGCGACACCGTTCTCGCGCAAGCCGCAAAAAATCTCGCCCTTCGCCCGTGCCACTTCGCTGAGGCTGCCGAGGCCTTCCAGGTGAGCACGCTGGGCGTTATTCACCAACGCCACCGTCGGTGCGGCAAGCCTGCTCAGATAGGCAATTTCGCCGCTGTGATTCATGCCCATTTCAATCACCGCAGCACGATGCGTCGAGCGCAGGCGCAGCAACATCAGCGGCAATCCAATGTCATTATTCAGATTGCCCGTCGTCGCCAGCACCGCCGTAGCCGGATCGATGCCACTGCGACGCGCCTGCTCACGAAGAATAGCCGCGCACATTTCCTTGACCGTCGTCTTGCCGTTGCTGCCGGTTACGCCGATCAGCGGAATATCAAACTTGTTACGCCAATGTGCAGCCAGCGCGCCCAGCGCAAGCCGCGTGTCGTTGACAACGATCAGTGACATGCCTTGCAGCGCTGCGCCCTGCGCTTGCAGCCAACCTTGTTCCACCATTGCTGCAGCCGCGCCCTGCGCCAGCGTCTGCCTGACATACTCATGACCGTCAAAATGCTCGCCCTTCAGAGCGACAAACAGTTCGCCAGTGAGGATGCTCCGCGAGTCGGTTGATACATTATTGAACAGCGGTGTATTTGTACCTGCATGGCGGACTATGCCTGCGCATGCCTGCGCGGCTTCGTCGAGCGTCATCATGCTTTGCGCAGTCGCATTCATACTGCCGACTCCCTTGCCAGCAAAGCCTTGTGCGCTTCCTCGATATCGGAAAATGGCAACCGGCGATTGGCAATTTCCTGATAAGTTTCGTGACCCTTGCCGGCGATCAGCAACACATCATGCCGCTTCGCTTCGAGCACCATCTGGCGGATCGCACCGGCCCGATCGGCGTCAACCCGCACGTCTGACTGCATGCCGGCAAGAATATCGACGATGATGGCTTGCGGATTCTCATTACGTGGGTTGTCGCTGCTGACAATCGCGACATCGGCATGGCGCTGCACCACTTCGCCCATCAGTGGGCGCTTGCCCGGATCGCGATCGCCGCCGCAACCGAACAGACACCACAACCTGCCGCCTCGCGCTATGGCAACTTCACGCAAAGTTTTTAGAACCTGTTCGAGCGCATCCGGAGTGTGCGCGTAGTCGACAACGACAAGTGGTCCGGCCTGCCCTGCGCCACCCGAAACCGTCTGCATTCGTCCCGGCGGCGCAACCAGTTGCGGCATTACACCGGCCACCTGTTCAGGCGTAAAACCCGCTGCCAGCAGTGCGCCGAATACTGCCAGCAGATTGGCGGCATTGAAGCGTCCGTACAACGGCGCGCTGACGCTGATGTCACCCTGTGCTGTGTGCAATTCGAAGGCAAGGCCGTTGCCATCGATACGTAGATTTTCGGCAATGAGAATTTCATCGGCCGGACCGTGCTGTTGCGCGGCAGAAGTCAATGTATAACCGATGCGTCGCACACCCTTGCCAGCCAACCCGGCATACAACTGCGCACCGAATGCATCGTCGAGATTGATGACTGCACTTTGCAGCCCGGGTGCGGCAAACAGCCGCGCCTTCGCCGCAGCATAGTGCTCCATGCTGCCGTGATATTCGAGATGATCGCGTGTCAGGTTGGTGAATATCGCCGTGGTGAAATGCAGCCCATCGCCGCGCCCTTGATCAAGGCCGATCGACGAGACTTCCATCGCACAGGCTTTGGCACCGCTTTCCAGCATTCCGGCCAATGCCGAATGAATGCTGATGACATCTGGTGTCGTATTAGCGCTTTCTGCCAGCGCGCCGGGAAATCCGTTGCCGAGCGTGCCGATGACACCACACTTGCGGCCAAGCAGCGTACCCGCCTGAGCAATCCACTGGCTCACCGAGGTCTTGCCGTTGGTGCCGGTGACGCCGCACAACCAGAGTTTTTCCGAAGGCCGACCATAGATGAGATGCGCGAGTTCACCAGCCAGCCCATGCAAACCGGCGATTGGCAGATTCGGTACACTCATCTCCGGCACATTGCCCAGTTCGCTTTCCCAGAGCACGCCCGCCGCACCACGCGCCACAGCTTCGGCGATGAAGCTGCGGCCATCGCTGCGCAGGCCGGGCATGGCGGCAAAGAGATCGCCGGAACGCACACTGCGCGAATCGGCGCTGATGCCGGATGGATTTACGCCCTTGTTGCGCAGCGTTTCGAGGATCTGCATGGCAGCGCTCACATGCTCTCCTTCACCGGGGCCTCGTTGGCGGCTTTTGCTGCCGCGGCCTGAAGCATTTTTTCGTCGGCATCGGGTGCCACGCCAAGCGTGCGCAGGCTACCCGCCATGACACGCGAGAAGACCGGCGCCGCCACGTCACCGCCGTAATACACGCCGGTTGATGGTTCGTCGATCATCACGGCAACGATCAGACGCGGATCCGATGCCGGAGCAAAGCCGACGAATGAGGCGACATATTTGTTGATATAGGCATGGCCATTAAGTTTGTGCGCCGTGCCTGTCTTGCCAGCGACGCGATAACCAGCAACCTGCGCCTTCGGCGCGGTGCCACCGGGCAGTACCACCAGTTCAAGCATCGCTCGCACTTCACGCGCTGTCTGCGCCGAGAACACCTGCTTGCCGGCCAGTGGCGGCGCATCCATGCGGGTCAGCGAAAGCGGCACGAGATCGCCGTCGCGAGCAAAGGCCAGATAGGCGTGCGCCAGTTGCATCAAAGTTACCGATATGCCATGGCCATAAGCCATGGTTGCCTGCTCGATCGGCCGCCAGGTCTTGGCCGGCCGCAAGCGGCCGCTGACTTCACCGGGGAAACCCAGCTTCAGCGGTGTGCCGAAGCCGAGGCTGTCGAACATCGACCACATTTCCTGCGGCGGAAAAGCCAGTGCCATTTTTGCCGCACCGACGTTGGATGATTTCTGGATTACCTGCGACACCGTCAAAATGCCATGCATATGCGAATCATGGATCGTTGCACTGCCGATCCTGAGATAGCCGGGCGCGGTCTGGATAGTTGTCTCCGGACGAAACTTGCCTTTTTCGAGCGCCAGCGCGGCGGCAAATGGCTTCATGGTCGAGCCAGGCTCGAAGATATCGGTGAGTGCACGATTGCGCAATTGCGCACCGGCAAGGCCTATGCGGTTATTGGGGTTGTAGGTCGGTGCATTCGCCAGCGCCAGCACCTCGCCAGTCTTGGCGTCGAGGACGACGATGCCGCCGGCCTTAGCCTTATTCTCGGTGATTGCCTGATGCAGATTGGCATAGGCCAGATACTGGATTTTCGAGTCGAGGGCGAGCGTCACATCCTTGCCATCCTGCGGTGTTTTGATGCTTCCGACATCCTCGACGATCTGGCCGCGACGATCCTTGATAACGCGCCGTTCACCGGGCTTGCCAGCCAGCGTATTTTGGAATGCCAGTTCGATGCCTTCCTGGCCGATATCCTCGGCACCGGTAAAACCGAGCATGTGCGCAGTTACATCGGCAGATGGATAATAGCGGCGATATTCGCGTTGATCGTGGATCCCCGGCAGATTCAGCGCCGCAATCTTCTCGGCGACATCCGGCGCAATCTGCCGTTTGACGTAGACGAACTCCTTGCCAGTGGCGAGCTTCTGACTGAGTTCCGACACATCCATTTCCAGCATCCCGGCGAGTTCACGCGCCTGTGCGGGTTGCAGCTTCGCATCTTCGGGAATTGCCCAGATCGACTTTACCGGCGTCGACACCGCCAGCGCCTCGCCGTGCCGATCGGTGATGCGGCCGCGGGTTGCCGACAACTCTATGACACGAGAATAGCGTGAGGCGCCCTTCTCCTGCAAAAAGCCGCTGTTGAATGACTGGAGATAAAGTGAGTAAAGCGCCAGCGCAACAAATCCGGCAAGCAGACCGAGCAACAACAGCCGCGCACGCCAAACCGGCAAGGCTTGTGAAAGCAGTGGGCTGTGCACGAATTTCATGGGATCATTTCCCCGTTTCCCTGCTCACGGGTGGGCTGGCCTCGATGCTGATTACCTGTGTGGGCAACGGCGCCTTCATGTGCAGCTTGTTGCGGGCAATCGACTCAATCCGCGCATGACTGGCCCAGGTGCTTTGCTCCAGTTGCAACTGCCCCCACTCAACCTCCAGCTGACGCATACGCGCCTGCTCCCGTTCCAATTCGACAAACAGGTTGCGGGCACGATGGTTGGCATTCACCGCCGACAAGGCACAGGCC
>DAOLZE010000049.1:0-12614 GCA_035426125.1 Rhodocyclaceae bacterium | reverse complement strand
GCCCACTCACCACGGCGGTGCACCTGCGAACTGCCGACATCACCCATCAGACGGTAATAACGCACGACCTGCTGGCCGGCCTCACCGAGCGTGGCGCAACTGATAAGTACATAGCCGGCGACGCCCAGATGCCTGACCTGAAAGGCTTCGCCGATCTTGAGTGCGAGGTTTGGATCGTCGGACTGGGCGGTAATGCTGGCGATCATCTCGAGCCATGCAGTGCGCGAGGTCTGCGCATGCGAATGGTTGGTTTCGATCTCTGCGACCTGTGCGGCGGGGAGTATGCTTGCCGGGTTGCGGCCCAGCGCACGCAGATAGTCGAACAGCAGGCGGGCATAGGCTGTCGAGATGGTGGGTGTCTGATGCATCTGTGGATATGCTGGACTCATTGATTCATTGAGTGACCAAGAATTCGGTAGTTTATCTGTCTGGCGGGAATTCACAATTGAATGTCGATTAACATCAAGACCACGCCAAGCTTCGGAGCGAAGATGCTGCTATGGAACGAAACAATCACCAATGCTATACGCAGAATAAAACCATGATTCTTTTTCCGGAGTTCTATCGTCGCTATGGGCCTTGGGCAATCGTGGCCGGCGCCTCCGAAGGACTCGGCCAGGCCTACGCACATGTGCTGGCCGAGCGCGGATTGAACCTCGTCACACTCGGGCGCCGCGCTGAACCGCTGGAGCAGGATGCCGAGCTGATCCGCCGTCGCTATCGTGTCGAGGTGCGGCCGGTGGCGCTTGATCTGGGCGCGGCAGATCTGGCTGAAAAATTTGATGCAGCCATCGCCGGACTGGATGTCGGCCTGCTGGTGTATAACGCTGCGCTGTGGATCATCGCCGAGTTCATTGACACGCCGCTCGCCGATCACCAGCGTATGGTCGATGTAAATTGCCGTGGCCTCGTCACACTGGCACATCGCATCGCACCACAGCTCAAACAGCGCGGACGCGGCGGCATCGTGCTGATGTCCAGCCTGTCCGGCTTCCAGGGTTCCGCACTGCTGGCGACGTATGCCGCCACCAAGGCCTTCGATAGCGTGCTGGCAGAAAGTTTATGGTTTGAGCTCGCGCCCCACGGTGTGGACGTGCTCGGCTGTACTGCCGGCGCGATGTCGACACCGGGCTTTTACCAGGTGACGCCGCCGCACAAGCAGGCTCAGGCCATGCCGATGCGGCCGGAAGCGGTTGCCCGCGAGGCACTTGCAACGCTTGCGGCATCCGGCAAAAAGCCGACGCACTTTGCCGGCTGGGTACCCCGATTGGCCAACGTGATTGCGGGACTGATGACACGACGCCAGCGCACGCTGTTTTTCAGCAAGATGAACCGGGAAATCTACGGCGCAAACCAAAACCGCGATACGAGGAAATCATGATGAATAATATTGAATTTCGCCAACGCTACGGCCTCTGGGCGATAGTCGCCGGCGCCTCCGAAGGCATCGGACAGGCCTATGCCCATGCGCTCGCCGAACGCGGCCTGAACCTGATCACGTTCGCGCGCCGCACCGACGTTCTCGAACAGGACGCAAAAATCATACGCGACAGGCATGGTGTGGAAGTCAGGCCCGTGGCCCTCGACCTGGCCGCGCCAGACCTGGCAGAGCGCTTTGCAGCGGCGACTGCCGGCCTGGATGTCGGCCTGCTGGTCTACAACGCCTGCTATTCGAGCATCGGCAAATTTGTGGATGTGCCGCTGACCGACCATCTGCGCACAATCGATGTGAATTGTCGCGGCCCGCTGACGCTGGTGAAACATCTCGCGCCGCGCCTGATCGAACGCGGCAAGGGCGGCATCCTGCTGATGTCGAGCATGTCCGGCTTTCAGGGCTCGGCGATGGTCGGCAGCTACGGCGCCACCAAGGCATTCACCACCATCCTCGCTGAAAGCCTGTGGGTGGAACTGCAAGCACATGGTGTGGATGTGCTGGCCTGCGTTGCCGGCGCCACATCAACGCCCGGTTTCGTAAGCAGCACACCAGCCAGCAAACAGCACAAGGCCTTTCCGATGCAACCGGCAGCGGTTGCCCGCGAAGGTCTGGCCGCACTTGGCGCCGGTCCTGTGCACATTGCCGGACGCCTGAACCGCCTGGTAAATATCTTTTCGCGCCTGATGACGCAACGACAACGAACAAACTTTTTCAGCCGGGCAACACAGGATATCTACGATACAACAGGAGCACCCAGCTGATGCCGCAGACCGATTCCATTTCCAGCATTTCTGCCATTCCTCCCATGCCGCAACCCGGGCCGGAGCAACTCGGCCGACGTTGTCTGGTGACCGGCGGTGCCGGCTATGTCGGCCGGGCCATTGTGCAGCGTCTGCACGCAGCGGGCTGCGAAGTCCGCAGCCTTGATGTGTTGCCGCACAGTCATGGCGCAGGTATCGAAACCATCGTCGGCGATCTGCGTGATGCGGCAGTCGTTCGCGCCGCCTGTACCGACGTCGACAGCGTGTTCCACACGGCGGCGCTGATCAATACACTGAGTATTTATCGCGATGCCGTAAAGCGCAAGGTATTCGCAGTGAACGTCGAGGGTACGCGCAACGTTGTTCATGCCGCTGCGCAAGCCGGGGTAACAGCACTGGTGCATACCAGCTCGTTCAATGTCGCGCTCAGCCGCACCAGCATTGACGCCGCGCAGGATGGAAGCATGCCCTATGCGGCGCACGCAAAAGACCTCTACACGCTGTCGAAGATCGAGGCGGAGCGCATCGCACTCGGTGCAGATTGCGCCGATCATGGCGATGGCCTGCGTGTCTGCGCGCTGCGACCGGGCGGCATCTGGGGCTCCGACACCGGCTCGATGATGATCGGCAGTTTCCTCGAACAGTTAGTGGCAGGAAAGTTCAAGGTTCTGGTCGGCGATCCGCATGCGCAGACCGACAATACGCATGTCGAGAATCTGGTCGATGCGCAATTGCTCGCTGCACAGGCGCTGCGCGAACGCCCGCAAATTGCCGGCGGACAGGCCTACAACATCACCGACGGCGAACCGATGAATGGCATGGCGTGGTTTCGTCCGCTGGTTGAGGGGCTCGGCTATTCCTTCCCGAAAATCTGGCTGCCGATGTGGTTGATCCGCAGTGTGGCGTGGCTGGCGGAAACGTCACACCTGCTCGGCGCACCACAGCCGCTGCTGACCATCCGTGGCGTGAATAATCTCGCCGAGAGTTCGCGCCTCTCGATTGCCAAGGCGCAGCGCGATCTGGGCTATCAGCCGCGCATTCAGCAAGCCAATGGCATGGCGGCATTGTTGCTGGCAGCACGCGACTTCGCCGCTGCACACGGGAAATCGGCATGATCAAGCTGGTCTATCTGCTCTGGCCGCGCCAACCGATGGCGCCCGCCGAACGCCGTCTGTTACTGCTCGAACAATGCGCTCCGCAGATGCTGAAACTGGGTGTCGCAGGCTTGCAGATGAACATCGCCGACGATCACGCCGATGTGCCTTCACCGGCACCGCCCATGCTCGGCCCCAAGCCCATCGCCGCCCAGGTCAATCTTTGGCTGGAGGATGCGCAGCAAGAAAATCGCAGCGCGCTCGAAAACATGCTGCGCACCGCCGGCTTCGAACTGGCCGGCTATCGTGTCGATGAATGGTTATATACCGAGTACGGCGAAAACATTCATGCCACCCCGCGCAACTGGCCTGACGGCCAGCGCAGTCCGGGCATCCTGGCCATTACATTGCTTGAGCGACCGCAGCACATCCCGAAGGATGAATGGATGCGCCGCTGGTTCGGCTGGCAATCGCCGATGAGCGAATGGATGCAGCCGCGCAGTCGCTATGTGCGCAACGTGGTCGAGGAAGTGCTGACGCCCGGTGCGCAGGCTTTTGATGGCATCGTCGAAGAAGCCTGGCCCTCGCGCGAACATGTCGTCAACAAGCGCCTGTTCTACGGCGCGCGCAATACGGTGCAATTGATCATGAACATGGCCACCATGCTGCGCTCCGTCACACGCATGCTGCGGCTCTGGCGAATTACCACTGTCATGACCAGCGAATACTTCGTAAAGACGGTTGAAGCAGGTACAAAACCATCACAAAAATCCCTGGAGCCCTCATGAAGGTAAATATCAGCAAATCAACTTCGCTGTTCTGGATAATCATCGCCTATCTGTGCAGCATCGCCGCCGCCGGGGCTTACCTGCATTTCAATCACAGCCACATGCTGCTCGACAGCTTCATTGCGGACGTGATTGCCACATTGGTGATTTTCGCTTTCAGTCGCATCTTCAGAAACTCCAGTTTTTACGACGCCTACTGGAGCGTCATTCCGCCGTTGCTCCTGCTCTATTGGTGGCATACCAGCGTCATCGACACTCCGGTGTTGCGCTATATCATGGTGTCTATCGTTGTCTGGTTCTGGGCGTGCCGACTCACCTGGAATTGGGGCAAACATTGGGAAGGTCTGCATCATGAAGACTGGCGCTATTCCATCGTCAAGCAACGGATTCCTGCGCTCGAAATTCCTGCCGATTTCTTCGGTATCCATTTCTTCCCGACCGTGCAGGTATTCCTCGGCATGCTGCCGGTATATGCTGCTGTGGCACTCGGCACCCAATCTGTTGGCTGGCTGGATTACGCAGCATGTGCCATCGGGATTGGCGCAGCCTCCATACAACTGATTGCCGATCGCCAGCTGCATCGGTTCATTGCCACTCGCAAACCCGGGCAGATCATCGAAACCGGCCTGTGGGGTTGGTCGCGCCATCCGAATTATTTTGGCGAAGTGACTTTCTGGTTCAGCCTGGCGCTGTTTGGTTTATCTGCCTACCCGGAAGGTAGCTGGTGGCAGCCCATCGGATTTATTTCCATGCTGACCATGT
This sequence comes from Rhodocyclaceae bacterium, assembly GCA_035426125.1. Classification (GTDB taxonomy): domain Bacteria; phylum Pseudomonadota; class Gammaproteobacteria; order Burkholderiales; family Rhodocyclaceae; genus Sterolibacterium. The sequence goes on along the minus strand of DAOLZE010000049.1, from coordinate 7,774 downwards.
TCCTCTTGGTCAGTATTCCACTCATGGAAAAGCGCAGTCTGGAGCGCCGCCCGCAATATCGGGATGTAATCAGCCGCGTTTCAAGGTTGATTCCGCTACCACCGAAATAAATTAGAAAATTGAAAATGATGACTTTCATGGCGCGAGGCAATTCATGAAGCAGACCAAATATACCTTCTGTCGGATTTGTGAAGCGTCCTGCGGCCTGATCGCCGAACTGGAAGATGGCAAAATCACTTCGATTGCGCCGAACCCGGATCACATTGGCACAAACGGGTTTGCCTGTAAGAAAGGGCTCAACCAGCACCACATATACGACTCCCCAGATCGCCTGAAATATCCACTCAAGCGCATCGGCGATCGCTTCGAACGCATCAGCTGGGATCAGGCTTTGCAGGAAATCGGTAGCAAGGTCAAAGCACTGCGACAAACCAGTCCGCAGTCGATATCAATGTATGTCGGCACCGCTGCCGGATTCAGCATCCTGCACCCGATATTTGCTGAAGGTTTTATGCAGGGAATTGGTTCGCACAATATATACACATCCTCCACACAGGATTGCGCCAACCGCTTTGCATCCGCCTCGGAACTGTATGGCTTTCCGTTCTACCAGCCATTTGTCGATCTGGATAACGTGAAATGCATGATTGTGGTCGGCACCAATCCAGTCGTCTCGAAATGGACATTCCTGCAAGTCGCGCATCCGGCACAGCGCATCAAGGAACTGAATGCGCGTGGTGCAAGAACCATTTTTGTCGATCCACGCTACACCGAATCGGCCAAGGTCGGTACCGACCATGTATTCATTCGGCCCAACAGCGATGTATTTTTCTTCCTCTCATTTCTGCATGAGTTGATTGTCCAGGAGGGCATTGACCGTGAGTGCGTTAGTCAATACATGTCGGGTTTATCCGACCTGGAAAATCTGACAAAACACTGGCCTGCCGAGCGTACGGAAAAGCTCACGTGCATCCCTGCCGCAAAGCTGAAAGAGATGGTTCATCTCTATATCACCAGCCAGGCCTCGGCAATTGTTACAGGTACCGGGATCGGCATGGGCAAACACGGCACGCTGGCACACTGGCTGGCCGAGTGCATCAATGCCGTCAGCGGCAATCTCGATCGCAAGGGTGGACTGTTGGTGGGTCAGGGAATATTTGATTTCGGCAAATTTGCGCAGAAGAAAAATCTTTTCAACCGTACCCGACGTTCGCGCATCGGAAACTTCCGTGAAATCAATGGTGGTTTTCCAGGCGGCATCCTCGCCGATGAAATCCTGACCCCCGGTGACGAACAGATCAAGGCGCTTTTCGTTACGGGAGGGAATCCGCTGTTGACCATGGCCAACTCGGCGCGCTTGCGGAATGCGTTTAAAGAACTGGAATTATTGGTTGTCACCGATATCCATCTGAATGAAACTGCGAGCCTGGCACACTACATCCTGCCGGCGACATCTCCTCTGGAGCGACCGGACTTGCCATTCGTCTTTCCCCTGTTCATGGGAATGCAGTCGAAGCCTTATCTTGCTGCCACTGAAGCGATTGTCGAACCGTCCGGCGAGCAGCGCGATGAGGCGACGATCTACACTGACCTTGCCAGTGCTTGCGGGGTCGGATTGTTCGGTACGCAGGCCGGCCAAAGCGCACTGCGCCTGCTGAAGACTGGTAATAGCCTCTTCCGTGGCAACAAACAGCCCGCTCTGCCACAAAAGTTCCTGATGGATCAATTGCTGCGCATGAACAAGAGCGGCTCATTCAAGGCGCACCTGAAAAATGTCAATGGCAGCCCATGGCGAGGTGCAATCCCGGGAACTTTTTTGGGCAAGCGACCGACGACCGATGACGGCAAAGTGCATCTAGCGCCGCCACTGTTCCTGATGCAGGCACAGACGCTCGAAAAAGTCTTTATTGAGGAACTGGCTTCGCTGGAAAGTGGTGAGTTGAGGTTAATCAGCAAGCGCGAGCATCTCACGCACAATTCATGGACGCAGAATATCGAGGAACTGACGCGCGGCAAAATGGGGCAGACCAATTACCTGTACATGCACAGAGACGATGCAGCCAGACATCATCTGCATGATGATGCGATTGCCGATATTCACTCGAAAACCGCGTGCATCCGCTTGCCCGTCAGACTGACCGACGACCTGATGCCGGGAACGGTAGCCGTGCCCCACGGATGGGGACACCAGCATGCACAGGGCTTGACGCTGGCAAGCAGGATTGCCGGGGCCAACGTGAACCTACTGGCGGCCGATGGCACGGAGGCTATCGAGACGCTGTCAGGGATGTCGCATCTATCCGGCATCCCTGTTCGTATTGAACCCGCCAACGGCCCTCTGGACACCGGCAGCTGGTCCGGCATTGCAGAAACTGGCTTACCTGAGAAATCCGGGCTGGTCTAGCAAAACGCAGGCATCCATGGCGAGGCCATGCAATTTCCTGCCGTTTTTATTGCGCCACACTCAGCGGAGCAAGCTTATTTTGCTTCGCCAGGTTCCTTGAAACTCGCGCCGGACTTGTTCGTCATGTAGATGATGGCGCGCGTCAGTTCAATCTCCGACGCATTCGAAGCGCCCCTTGGCGGCATGGCGTTCTTGCCGGCTGTGGCCGATTTCACCAGGCCGTCCAGTCCCTGCACCAGGCGCGGCGCCCAGGCTGCCTTGTCGCCGATCTTTGGTGCGCCGGCAACACCGGATTGATGGCAGGCGCTGCAAGACGCCTTGACGATCTCTTCACCGCTGCGTCCCCCTGCCGCCGCCGTATTCCCAGCCACCTTATTGCTCTCCGGTTTCTTGTCAGCCTGGGCGACCGGTTTACTGTCCGCACTGCTTCCTGCATTGCCGTCCGAAGCAAATTCAACGTGCGCCACCGGCTTGATGCGCGCGGCGACAGCTTCGTCATCACCGGCGACAGGATGGGAACCCATGGCCAGCGCAGCGGCAGAAAGCGTCAGCACGGTTGCGAAAACGAACGGACGGGCATGGGAGATGTTTGTCAGTGACATTTTGATTTCCTTGTTGCGGCAGATGGATGGAAGGTGTTGCGTTGAACCGTTGATTCGTTGCGTCAAACCGGAAGCGCGAATTTTAGCGAATTTGACAGGCGCGGCATACGAATTTCAGTGTACACAGATGAGAATGCTTGTCATTCGCAATAAAGCCTGTATAGTGCGCAGCACTGTTTGTTTTTTCAAAGGAGCCGTCTATGTTGTTTTTTTCCGGAAAGTTCAAAGTCGTTCTTGCCGCCGCGCTCATCGGCGCATCTTTCAGCGCCGTTGCGCTCGAATATCCGATCGGTGCACCGCAGCAGCGTGCCGGTATGGAAATCGCCGCTGTCTATCTGCAAGCCGTGACAATGGAGCCGGACGGCATGATGCGCAAGGCCGAAGAATCGGATATTCATCTTGAAGCCGATATTCACGCGCTCGGCGGCAATCCCAACGGTTTCGAGGAAGGCGCATGGATGCCCTATCTGGTCATCGGATACGAGATCAGCAAAGTCGGCACAACACAAAAAATCAGCGGCGAAATGATGCCGATGGTTGCCAACGACGGACCGCATTACGGCGACAACATCAAGCTATTTGGCCCCGGAAAATACCAAGTCAAACTCTCAATTCAACCACCGTCGGCAAATGTCCATGCGCACTTCGGCCGACATACCGACCGACTGACCGGCGTACGTCCATGGTTCAAACCATTTGAAGTCGACTACGCGTTCACCTATGCGGGCATCGGCAAGAAAGGTGGCTACTGAAATGCCGCGGCTGACCACTATCCGCCGGGCAATTCCGCTTCTACTGTGCACGCTGCTGGTTACGGCACCAGCAACTGCCGAGGTCTCGCAGAAGGCTCTGCTCGAACGCATCGAGCGTCTCACCGCGCGGCTCGATCAGCTTGAAAAACACAACAGCGAACTCGAGCAGCGACTTGGCGCCACACAAGATCTGCCCGGACGCATTGGTGCCATCGAGGAACACAATGCACGCCTCGCCAGAAGCCTGGAGAGCGAACCCGAAATGACGACGCGCCTGAAGGCTGTCGAGATGCAGGTGGAAAAAGCCGGCAAGGCCAGCGGTGTCATCGAAGCGCTGGAAGGCGTGAGCGCAAACATGAGCCTGACAACGATCGCACAGAGACCGTCCGGTGGGCAGAACAGTCAGCTCAGCTACCGGGGTGATATTTCCGTAAGCTTGCCACTGGGTGATGTCGGCAATGTCAGCAACAAATTTTTTGCGCACTTCAGGCTTGGGCAGAGTGAAGGGTTGAACGTCCTGCCGACCTATGCAGCACCGAATGCCGCTGCGTTCAGGGCACTTGCCACCCAGCCAGACGACAGTGTGCCGGGACTTGCCCAAGCATGGGTACAGACCGATATTCCGCTGTTCTCCGATAGTTCCGTGCAGCAAGCGCCACAAAAGCTGGCGCTGAATTTCGGCAAGATCGATCCGTTTATTTTCTTCGACCAGAATGCTGCGGCCAACGACGAGGCGCGCCAGTTTCTCAATGCGGCCTTCGTCCACAACCCGCTACTCGATGCGGGTGGTGACATCGGTGTTGATGCCAACGGCTTCACCCCCGGTATGCGACTGGCTTATATCAATGAACAATCAAAGCAGGAACCCTGGCAAGTCTCGCTGGGCGTATTCGGCGCCGGGCAGGGTGCACACTACACACGCTCGTTTTCCTCGCCACTGGTGATCGTTCAGGCCGAAACGCAGCAGCGATTCTTTACCGGACAAACCGGCAACTATCGTCTTTATTACTGGCGTAACGGCCAGGCTGACGATTACGCAGGCGGTGTAGAACGTCACACCGGCTGGGGATTTTCAGCTGACCAGAGCGTCGCTGATGCTGTCACGCTATTTGGTCGTTACGGCCACCAGAGCAGCGGTCAGGTGCGCTTCGATCGTGCGCTGACTCTGGGTGCGGAAATTGGTGGCAGCTACTGGAATCGTAGCGGTGATGTGATTGGTGTTGCTGCGGGACGCCTGCGCACCAGCAACGATTTTGCCCGCGATGCAGCGAGTGTCGACGCCGATGGCGACGGCCTGCCGGATTACGGCTTTGCCGCCGGTGGGGCCGAGCGTATTGCCGAGCTCTACTACCGGTACCGCATCAACAAACAGATCGAACTGACGCCGGATTATCAGATCATCGCCACACCAGGTGGCAATACCACAGCGCCCACCCTGCGAGTGGCCGGCCTGAGACTGCAACTGTCCTATTAAGGAGATTCCGCCATGTACTTCCGTCTCCACTTTCCCTCTAGTCTTGCCCTGTTGCTGGGTATCGGATTGCTTGGCGCAGGATTGCCAGCGCGTGGCGACGATTTACCGAACTTCGATCTGTTGATTCGTGACGGGCGCTTCATCCCGGCAATCGTCGAAGTTCCAGCCAACACCAAATTCCGTCTGCGTATCAAGAATGAAGGGCCGGGCGCCGAGGAATTCGAGAGCCCTGACTTGAATAAGGAAAAAGTGCTGGCACCCGGTGCATCAAGCTTTCTGATCTTCCAGCCGCTCAAGCCCGGCAGCTATTCCTTCTTCGGTGAATTTCATCCGGAGACAGCGCAGGGACGCATCGTTGCCAAGTGATACGGTGATGATCACCAGCCAACCGATCCTGAGGATTCCTCTTCCAGAGACGCAAGGCTTCTGGCCACGTTTCGGTCTGGCGATGCAGCGTCACCGGCGCAGCATCCTGACGCTGCAATGGGGTATCGTTGTTGCCTACCTGCTACTGGTAATCGTGCCAGCCTTCCTGCCGCCGCCACCGGAGGATGCGCACATCTGGAACAATCTGCGGCTGTTTGCCCAATTCGCCTTCTGGGGAATCTGGTGGCCCTTCGTCATGCTGGCAACAATGGGCCTCGGTCGTGTCTGGTGCGGCGTCTTCTGCCCTGAAGGCGCACTGACTGAATGGGCCAGTCATTACGGTCTCGGCAAGCCAGTACCGCGCTGGCTGAAGTGGGGCGGCTGGCCTTTTGTCGCCTTCGTCTGCACGACAGTGTATGGCCAGCTCGTCAGCGTCTATGAATATCCGCAGGCCGCCATGCTGGTGCTCGGCGGCTCGACATTGGCAGCGCTGGCGATCGGTTTGATATATGGGCGCGGACGGCGTGTCTGGTGTCGCCATTTGTGTCCTGCCAACGGGATTTTCGCCTTGCTTGCCAAGGTGTCACCTTGGCATTTTCATGTTGATCGAAGTGCCTGGATACGTCCTGCCATTGCCGTGCAGCCGGTCGATTGTGCACCGCTGGTGGATATCCGCAGAATGACAAGTACATCCGAATGCCACGCCTGCGGGCGTTGTGCCGGTCATCGTGATGCAGTTGAGCTGCGGTTGCGTCGGCCCGATGCAGAAATTCTCTCCATCCGTCAGCAACGGATTACCACCGTCGAGGCGCTGACGCTGACCTTCGGTGTCATCGGCATCGCCAGTGCCGCCTTCCAGTGGTCGGCGAGCCGCTGGTTCGTGCTCATCAAAACGGCACTCGCCGAATGGCTGGTGAATCGCGACGCCTACCTGTTGTTGCAGGACAATGCGCCATGGTGGTTGTTGACCCATTATCCGGAAACCGGCGACGTGTTCACCTGGCTCGATGGCCTGTGCGTTCTTGGCTACATCCTCGGTGGCGGCGGCGCACTGGGCCTGCTGACCTTCGCCACAATCTTTCTTTCGGCAAAACTGGCAAACGATCAGCAACTCTCCTGGCAACGTCTGAGCATGGCCTTGGTGCCGCTTGCCGGCATCGGCGTCTTTCTCGGTTTAAGTATGTTGACGCTCGGCCATCTCAAGGCGGAACGGATTGTTTTCAACTGGGTCCCGGCGGTACGCATCGCGCTGCTGATGTTCGGCAGCGGCTTTTCGCTGTGGCTTGGCGGGCGACTTCTGCTACCAAGCTTCACTACATCCTCCACATTTTCCATACCCGCCACACACCGACTACTGGCATTTACCCTCTATGTCGTACCAATATTGGTGATTGGCGGCATATGGCTTCAGCTTTTTTTTGGTAACTGATTCCACGCAATGGTATGGCTCCAAAGCCTTGCGAGGCGTGAAACGCCAAAAAGCAGGCAAGGCAAAATTGACAGATCACCCGAAAAACAGGAAAATGCCGCCCTTTCGTCGGTGGCGCGTGCTGTCGTCGAGTTGGGGAGTCGCCAAGCTGGTTAAGGCACCGGATTTTGATTCCGGCATGCGAAGGTTCGAATCCTTCCTCCCCAGCCAGTAGTTTTATCGATCGAAGTGTTGGGCGATCGAGCGCAAGTCACACGCTACACGCGTCATTCATTCCGGCATCTGTTTCATCAAGCGCAGCGAGCGTACACGCATGGCCTATGACAACCTGATGGTGTTTACCGGTAACGCCAACCCCAGGCTGGCGGCCGATGTAGTCAAGCCACTCAATATTTCCCTCGGTCGTGCCACGATCGGGCGCTTCTCCGATGGCGAAGTTAACGTCGAGATCCTCGAAAATGTGCGCGGCAAGGATGTGTTCATCCTGCAATCCACCTGCCATCCGACCAACGACAACCTGATGGAAGTGCTGATCATGGTTGATGCGCTGAAGCGCTCGTCGGCAGGCCGGATCACCGCAGTCATTCCCTACTTCGGCTATGCCCGCCAGGACCGGCGGACGCGCTCGGCGCGCGTCGCGATTACTGCCAAGGTCGTCGCCAACATGCTGCAAGCTGCCGGTGTACAGCGCCTGCTGACGGTCGACCTGCATGCCGACCAGATCCAGGGCTTCTTCGACATCCCGGT